>CAYUYI010000037.1:2197-10873 GCA_964448995.1 uncultured Propionivibrio sp.
ATCGCGGTCAGGGCGATGGTGAAGACGATGTCATCGACCAGGGCGCCGCGCGACAAGTCATTGACCGGCTTGCGCAGGCCTTGCAGCATCGGGCCGACGGAGACGACGTTGGCACTGCGCTGAACGGCCTTGTAGGTGGTGTTGCCGGTGTTGAGGTCGGGGAAGATGAAGACGGTGGCCTGGCCGGCGACCTGGCTCTTCGGCGCCTTCTGCTTGCCGACTTCGGCAACGGAGGCGGCGTCGTACTGCAGCGGTCCGTCGATGATCAGGCTGGGATCAGCCTGGCGGGCGAGTTCCGTGGCTTTGCGGACCTTTTCGACATCGTCGCCGGTGCCCGAAGTGCCGGTGCTGTAGCTGAGCATGGCGATCTTGGGCTGGATGCCGAAGGCCGTGGCGCTATCGGAACTCTGGCGGGCGATCTGTGCCAGTTCTTCGGCGGTCGGGTTGGGATTGATCGCGCAGTCGCCATAGACCAGCACCTGCTCCGGCATCAGCATGAAGAACACCGACGAGACGATCGACGAGCCGGGGGCTGTCTTGATCAGCTGCAGGGCCGGGCGCACGGTGTTGGCCGTGGTGTGTACGGCGCCGGAAACGAGACCGTCGACATCGCCGACGGCCAGCATCATGGTGCCAAGCACGACAGTGTCTTCGAGTTGGGCGAGCGCCTGTTGCGGGGTCAGCCCCTTGGCCTTGCGCAGCTCGACCATGGGCGGGACGTACTGGGCGCGGATTTCGTCCGGGTCGATGATCTCCAGCGAATCGGGCAGCGCGATGCCTTGTGTGGCGGCCACGTCCTCGATGGTTTGCCGCTTGCCGAGCAGCACGCAGCGGGCAATGCCTTTTTCTTCGCAGATGGCCGCAGCACGGACGGTACGCGGCTCTTCGCCTTCCGGCAAAACGATGCGCTTGACCACCGAACGCGCCTTCTGGATGAGCTGGTAGCGGAACGCCGGGGGCGAAAGCTTGGTGGTTTCGGGGATGCGGAACGATCCGGCGATGGCGTCGGCGTCGAGATGCTCGGCAACGGTTTCGAGCACGGTGTTGATGCGTTCGATGTCGTCTTCGGGAACGGCCCCCGGGGTTTCGATGACTCGGCGGGCCGTCTGGAACGTATCGTCTTCGGTTCGCAAGATTGGTACGCCGTTCTCAAGCACCGGGCCGACCAGTTCCATCAACTGCGGGTCAATGGTGCTGGAATGGGTGAGCAGGATGCCGGCAATCGGGATGCCGCGGCTGACCGCGAGCGAGGTTGCGAGGATGATGCCTTCACGGTCGCCACAAGTGATGACCAGTGCGCCCGGTCGCAAGTGCGGGATGAACTGCGTGGCCGAACGAGCGGCCACGACGACGTTGCTGACGCGACGGGTGGCGATTTCGCCTTCGCTGACGATCTCGGCCTTGAGCTGGCGGGCAATGTCGAGGGTGCGCGGCGCCTGGAGCTGCGGGGTTTCCGGAACGACGCCCCAGAGCTTGATGGCGCCGAGCTGGTTCTTGGCGGCTTCCTTGTCGAAGGCCTCGGGCGCCATGTTGAGGACGACGCCGGCGACTTTGCAGCCTTCGCGCGCAAACTGGCGCGCGCTCAGCTTGAGGTCGTTGACGGCGTTCGGTTGCGCGCCGCTGCCAACCAGCACGACTTCGGCCTTCAGGCTGTTGGCGATGTCGATGTTGAGCTGCGAGGTGAAGGTGTGCGTGGCGTCGGTGTGAAGGCCTTCGATGATCAGGATGTTGGCGTTCTTGCTGGCGTTCATGCAGAGCGCGACAATGTCTTCGAGCACGTCGGCGCTCTGGCTCGAGGCAATGCGTTCGGCGATGGTTTCGAGCTGGATCGAGTCAGGCGTATCGACATTGAAGATTCTGCGTACCATTCCGCAGGAGTTGTCCTTCTTTTCTTGCCCGACCGGCTTGACGAAGCCGACTTGCACCCCCAGTCGCTGCAGGGTGTTGACGATGCCCAGCGTGACCGAGGTCAGGCCGGCGTCCAGATGGACGGGGGCAACAAGGAAGGCTTGTGTCTTGCGTTGACTCATTTTGTTCTCCCTGAGGAAACAAGGTGTTCGAAAACATATAATTATCCTCCTTCGGCACCTGCCTATAAAGAGCGCTTTCGTGATGTCTGAAAGAACAATTCCTTGGTTCTTGCCTTCCGGCCCCCAAAACCCCCGCGGGGCATGCGGTTTGGTTAGGGTTGTGGCGACTGCAGACGGGAGAGACTGAGCATGGATGAATTCATCGAAAATCTTGCCAGTCGGCCGCTGGCCGGTGACCTGGCTCTGCTGGCGGCGATCAGCCAGGATTTTGCGACGTCGCCGGCGATGGACGAAACGCTGGCCAACGCCGTGCAACAGATCATGAATTACCTGAAAACGGAGGCGGCTTCGATTTTCCTGCTCGATGAATCGGGCGAGACGCTCACCTGTCAGGCGTGTGCCGGGCCGGTTTCGATCCGTGGGCTGGCCATTTCGAGGCAGCAGGGAATCGTCGGACGTACGCTGGCCGAAGACTGTGTGCAGATGGTGCGCGACGTCTCTCTGGATGAGGATTTCAGCTCGGCGGTCGATGACAGCACCGGCTTCTCGACGCGTTCGATCCTGTGTGCGCCGCTCAAGGTCAAGGGACGCATGCTGGGCGCGCTGGAGGTCATCAACAAGCGCCAGGGCGACGGACTTTTCGATCTGGCCGACAAGCAGTTCCTGCAAGTGCTGGCCGGGATGGCCTCGCTGGCCGTCCATAACGCGCAAATGACGGCGGCGCTGGTGGAGCAGGAACGTTTGCGCCGGGAGCTTGATCTGGCTCGGGAGATCCAGCGCAATCTGCTGCCCCCGTCCCCCGCGCCGGACTTTCCGGTGCAGGGGCTGAATCAGTCGGCACTGGAAGTTTCGGGCGACTTCTACGATTTCTTCAGCCTGCCCGACGGGCGAATCGCCTGGAGTATCGGCGATGTTTCGGGCAAAGGAATGAACGCGGCGATGCTGATGGCGAAGACGATCAGCCTTTTTCGTTGCCTCGGGAAAACGCTGCATGATCCGGCCCGGTTGTTGGCGATTCTCAACGACGAGATCGTCGAGACGGCAAGCCGTGGCATGTTCGTGACCATGGTTGCGGGAATTTTTGATCCGCGAACGGGCGAGGTTGTGCTGGCCAACGCCGGGCACCAGCCGCCCCTGTTGCGTCATCCGGAAGGGCGGTATGGTGAGGTGATCGAGTCCTCGCCGCCGCTGGGCGTTTTGCCCGGGATGGCGTTTGCGACGCAACATTTGATGCTGGCAGGCGGCCGGCTCTATTTGTTCACCGACGGCGTCACCGAGGGGACGACGGAAAGCGGCGACATGTTGGCGCTTTCCGGGGTGCAACGACTGCTCGACGCGGTCGCGAACGAGTTGCCGGTCATGCAGCTGGCGCGCGTGGCCGCCGCATTGCAGCGTTCAGGCGAACGCCTGCACGACGACCTCACTTTGCTGGTGATCGGGTGATGATGAACTGGCTTCTGGATCAGTGTTTTCCAGCAGAGACGCACGTTCTGGCGGTGATCCGCGCGCGCGTACGCGAAGTCTGCCAGCAGGTCGGCGGTGGCGATGCGTGGGAAGATGCGGTCGTGCTGGCGGTTAATGAAGCCTGCATGAATGTCATTCAGCATGGCTATGGGCCGGCGGGCGGCGGGGAATTATTGCTGCGTCTGGGGGTCGATGACGATGTGTTCGTCGTGCAATTGCTGGATAATGGACGACCGGTGGCCGATGCCGACTTGCGTCCGCGCCCGCTGGATGAAATTCGCCCGGGGGGGCTCGGCGTTCGCTTCATGCGTGAATTGATGGACGACCTGGCCTACATCGAAGCGCCGGCGGGGTTTGTGAATTGCCTGCAATTGCGAAAACGCATCAGTTAGGTCATCAGATCAGGATCAGGAAAGGAGATCGCGTGGAGATTCGCCTCGAGGACAAACCGCCGTTTCGGATCGTGAGCCTGTCGGGCGATGTTGACCTGCATTCGTCGCCGCAGGCGCGGGAGGCAATTCTGCAAGGGTTGAAGGCAGGCGGGCCGCTGCTCGTCGAACTCTCGGCGGTGACGTATATGGACAGTTCCGGCGTGGCCAGTCTGGTCGAGGGGTATCAGACAGCGCGCAAGCACGGCGTGGAGTTTGGCCTGGTCGCCGTGGCGAAGCCGGCGCTGGCGGTATTGAAACTGGCGCGGCTCGACAAGGTTTTTCCGATCCATGCCTCCCTTGAGGAGCGGCTGGCGCGTGCTTGAGTCGCTGACCTCTACCGTCGGCCGGATCGGCCAGCGCAGCGTCCAGGCTGTCTGCGAGGTCGGTTATCACGCGGCCTTGCTGGTCGAGGCCGTGTACTGGCTGGTACGCGGCCATGCCCGCCGCCAGCCAGTGCGTTTGCGGGCCGTCTTTAAGGAAGCGGTCGGTGTCGGTGTCGAGGCCATTCCGATCGTTGCGTTGGCCTCGTTTGCCATTGGCATGATGTTGGCGATCCAGGGGATATACACCTTGCGGACTTTCGGTGCCGAGAGTCAGGTCGTGCTGGGCATCGCACTGTCGGTGACGCGCGAATTTGCCCCGTTGATTACCGGTATTTTCGTTGCCGGTCGTTCCGGTTCGGCCATCGCCGCACGGATCGGCACCATGCAGATTTCGCAGGAGGTCGATGCGTTGCGCGTGATCGGCATCAATCCGGTACGTTATCTGGTTTCCCCGTTGCTGGCGGCGATGCTGCTGACGCTGCCGGCGCTGACGATCCTGTCCGGGCTGGTGGCGCTTTCGGGCGGCGCGCTGTATTGCGCCGGTGCGCTGAGCCTGCCATTCGGCGTGTTCTTCGACCGAACGTTCGAAGCGCTCGTTACGCAGGACGTCATCCACGGCGTCATGAAGAGTTTTGTCTTCGCCGTGATCGTCACGCTGATCGGGGCGGCCAACGGTTTTAACGTCAGTGCCGGTGCCGAGGGCGTCGGGCGGGCGACGACGCGTTCGGTGGTGCTGGGCTGCATCGGCATCATCCTGGCCGATATGGTGTTCACTTACCTGACGAGTCACTGAATGAGTGCCGCCGATCTCGCCATCGATGTCAGCCATTTGGTGACCCACTACGGTGACCGGAAAATTCTCGACGACGTCAATCTCCAGGCGCGGCAGGGCGAGATCATGGTCATCATGGGGGGGAGCGGTTCGGGCAAGAGCACGCTGCTGCGCCATTTGCTCGGGTTGCACCGACCGACTTCGGGCAGCATCAAGCTGCTTGAAAAGGACATCACGCGCCTCTCCGCCGATGAGATGTTCGACCTGCGCAAGAACATGGGCGTTGCTTTTCAGGGGGGCGCGCTGTTCAATTCGATGACCGTCGGCGAAAACGTCGAGCTGCCGCTGCGCGAACATACGCGACTCGATGACAATACCATTCGCATCATGAGCCGCATGAAGCTGGAAGTGGTCAATCTGGCCGGCTTCGAGAATCTAATGCCGTCGGAATTGTCGGGCGGCATGATCAAGCGGGCAGCGTTGGCGCGGGCCATTGTCATGGACCCGAAACTGTTGTTTTTCGACGAGCCGTCCGCGGGGCTGGACCCGGTGGTGTCGGCTGAACTCGACGAGTTGATTCTGACCTTGCGCGATGCAATGAACATGACGATTGTGGTGGTGACGCACGAACTGGAGAGTGCGTTCAAGATCGCCGACCGAATTACTGTGCTTGATCAGGGCAGGATCCTGATGTCCGATACGGTCGCCGCCGTACGTGCCAGCGATCATCCGCGCATCCGTTCGCTGCTTGATCGCACACCGCGCAATGACGAGGTGGATGCCGACGCCTATATGGAGCGACTGACGCGGGAAATATTCTGACGATGAGGGCTTGCGATGAGGCGTGACAACGTGAATTACCTGTGGGTTGGCAGTTTCGTGCTGGTGATGGCGGCCGTACTGCTTTACGCGCTCTATCGCCTCACCGGGCAGAGCGGGCAGGGCGATGTGTACTACACGCGCTTCCCCAACGTGGCAGGAATCAAGACAGGAACCGTGGTGACTTATGAGGGGTTCGAGGTTGGCAATGTGATGCAAGTCGAGCCGGTGGCGAGCGATGGGCGCACGGTCTTTCGGGTGACGCTCAACTTGCGCAAGCCGCTGAAGATTCCCTCCGACAGCCGGGCGGTGATCGCGACCCCAGGATTACTCAGTGCGCCGTTGGTCGATATCCGGGAAGGGCGGAGTGGCGAGATGCTGGCGGGGGGCGGCGAGATCGCCGGCAGTGCGGTGCCCAATCTGATGGATTCGGTCGCCTCGCTGGCGAGTGAACTGGGCAAAGTCACCGAAACCTCGATCAAGCCGATGCTGGCGCAGATCAGCCAGAACGTCACGCCGGCCATGGCCGATCTGCGCACGGTGTTGGAGCGCATCAACCGGACGTCCGCGCGCGTCGAGCGGTTGTTCAGCGAAGAGAATGTGCAACACTGGAGCCGGTTGCTGAAGAATGGCGATGGAGCTTCGGTCAATGCGCTGAAGCTCACGCAGGAGATGATGCAGGTGCGTGGCGAAGTCGAGGCGCTGGTTCGCGATTCCCGCGGATTGGTCGCCGGTGGCGGCAAAGACGTGCGGGATTTGCTCAAGCGCGCCGACGCCGCGCTCTATCAACTGGAGTCGGCCGGGCGCAATCTCAACGAATTCTCACGTACCATCCGCGACAATCCGGCGGCACTGATTGTCAGCAAGCCGCCGGTCGATACTGCAGGAGCTCCCCAATGACCCGACTCTCCTTTCTGATCCTTGCGCTCAGTCTCTGGCTGAGCGCGTGCGGTAGCGCGCCGCCGGCACCGGTGGATCGCTTCTACCGGTTGCAGCCGGTGATGGTGCCGGCGTCGGGCAAAGCCTTGCCGGTGACGCTGCAGCCTTTCCGCGGTGAAAGCCTGTATGCCGAACGCCCGGTCGTCTATGCGCAGACGGCCAATCCGCGGCAATTAAGGCAATATCACTACCACCTCTGGCTTTATCCCCCGGCACGGATCATTCAGGAAAATCTGGTTGCCAGCATGGGAGGCGCGATCCTTGATTTCTCCGGGCGCGAGAAGGCGGTGGCGGCGCTTGAAGGGCGCGTCATCGCCTTTGATCGTGTGACCGATGGCGCATCGAGCCGTGCGCTGGTGACGCTGGAGTTGCACTTGGTGGCGGACGGGAAGGTGCTTGCCGGTCGCCGCTATCAGGCCGAACAGCGCGCTGGCGACGAGTCGATGGACAGCTTTGTCGCGGCGATGGAACAGGCGCTTGCTCGCATTTATGCGGAGTTTCTTGAGGATGTCAGGCAGTGGCGTTAGACGAACGGATGTGGATGCGAGGCTTGGCATGACTTGTCGCAAGGGGAATCGTCGTCGATGAGGTCGCTGCATCTTCAAGGCGTTGTATTGTTTCTGACGGCGCTGTTTCTTTTTGCGGTTATCGATACGTCATTCAAGTATCTTTCGGTGTTTATTGCCGTTCCGTTATTGTTGTGGCTGCGTTTTGCCGTGCATCTGCTGGTGATGCTGATCCTGGTGGCTCCGAGCCAGGGCTGGGCTTTGGTGGTGACACAGCGGCCGTGGCTCACGCTTTTACGAGCGCTGATGTTGACGTGTTCGAGCCTGCTGTTACAGCTGGCGTTCCGATTCATGCCGCTGGCCGAAACCTCGTCGCTTTTTTTCATCAACCCATTGCTGGTCGCGTTGCTCGCCCGGCCTCTGCTCGGCGAAAAACTGCGCATGCGCACCTGGCTCGCGATCATGGCCGGATTTTCGGGCGCCTTGCTGATTGCCCGGCCGGGCGGGGCACTGGTCGGCGAAGGTGTTCTCTATACGGTGTGTGCCGCGTTTTGCTACGCCGTCTATCAGGTTCTGACGCGCCAGCTTTCGCGGACCGAGCCGGTGATGCGGCAACTGTTTTACACGGCGCTGATCGGCACGATTGCAATGTCGCCCGTGTTGGCCATGTATCGTCCGGAGATGACGTTGACGCTGCCGCAGTCGCTGCTGGCACTTTCGCTGGGGGTATTGGCCGGCGTCGGCCATTTTCTTTTCATCCGGGCGTTCCGAGATTCGCCGGCGTCTTCGCTGTCGCCAATGCTTTATTTCCAGATTGTCTGGGTGACCCTGCTCGGCTGGCTGGTCTTCGATCAGCACCCCGATGGCCTGTCGACGCTGGGTATGCTGGTCATCGCAGCCTCCGGGCTGGCATTGATCATGGATCGACCGCGCCATCGGAATGTATCCGCCGATGTGAGGTGAGGCGCCGCGCGTGCGATGTCGAAAGTGGAAGGTATTTAAAAGCGAGAACAATGCAATGTTGAAAGATTTGATCAAATCGTTGGCGTGGCTCGTCGTCCTGCTCTGTTCCGGCGGCGTTGTGGCTGCGCCGGTAGAAATCGTCCGGGCGGAATTCGGCATTTTCGATGTCAGTAATCCGCGCGAGACCTTGTTTGAGCCGACCCGAATCATTCCTCACCGGGTCGGGGTGCGCTATGGCTGGATCATTGAAGTTCGTGGTGGCAGGCGTAGCCTGAGCGTTCGCGAAGAATACCTGTTGCCCAGCACGGCGAGCACGGTGCCCACGAAAGAGGGCGCAATCGTGATTCCGTTCGAGCGCCGCAGCCAGGTCAGTCAGCGCCAGTTGGTGCCGCAGGAGGGCCGGATTTTCGGAGAATGGGAAATCGGTCC
>CAYUYI010000037.1:10973-12547 GCA_964448995.1 uncultured Propionivibrio sp.
TTCCTTGTCAGCCATCAGTTGCTGGTAGTCAATTTTCATGGCGCGCTTGATGGCGTCCTGGACCGGCGGTAACTTGAAGCGTTCCGGGACCGTGACGTCGGCGCGGACCGGCAACGTGCCCTCGTTGGCAACGATGGTCTGGCCTTCCTTCGACAGCATGAAGTCGACGAATTTTTTCGCGGCCTCGATGTTCGGACTGTTCTTGAAGATGGCGATCGGGCTGGGGATCACCAGCATTTCCGGCGGGAAAACCAGTGCCAGCGTCGCGCCTTTGTCAATCTTGTCGAGCGTGATGTAGTCGACGGCGAGGCTGGCGACGAGATCGCCGGAGGCCGTGTCGTCGACGACCTGCCCGGAACCTTTGCCCATCTTGGCGCCGTTGCCGCGCAATGCCTCGAAATATCCCCAGCCGAAAGCCTTGGAGAGAACCGCAACGCTCATGTAGGCCGTGCCCGATAGCGCCGGATTGGCTATCCCGAATGCGCCTTTGAATGCGGGTTTCTTGATGTCGTCCCAGGTCTTCGGTGGCTCCTTGATGTGGCGGGTGTTATAGGCGATTCCCAGCGTGCCGAGTCGGACCGCCGTGAATGATCCGTCGTAGTCGGGCAGGGGGTTCAGCAGTGCCTTCGATTCGGTTGGAATGAACGGGAGGAGCAGCCCCTGCGACTTGAGCTGGTAGAAGTCAGGAATTTCACTGGTCCACAGAACGTCAGCGAGGATTTTGCCCGATTCGCGTTCGGCCGCGATCTTCGCCATCAGCTTGCCGGCCCCGGCTGATTGGTAGTCGAGTTTGATATCCGGATGTTTTTTGGCGAACGAGGTCTTGATTTCGCTGATCATCGACTCCTTCATCGAGGTGTAGACGTAAAGTTTTTGCTGGGCGAATGCGCTCGAAGCCGTTCCGAGCACAATTGAGATGGCACATAGGGTAAAGGCTCTTGTGGCGCGCATCGTATCCTCCTGGGAAAGTTCAAGCGTCGGTTAACTCGGAATGATTATAGGCCGTTCAATGGCATAAAAAAACGGAACCCGAAGGTTCCGTCTGAAGAGAGAGGCTTGATTTTGTGTCAGTAGACCGGTGCGCCCTTGATCAGCGTCGGGATCCACAGCGAGAACCACGGGAAGTAAGTCACCACGGCCATGACGGCGAACAACGCGCCGTAGAACGGCAGGATGCTCTTCATGACCTGTTCCACGGATACCTCTCCGATCGCGCAACCGACAAATTGCGTCGTGCCCACCGGCGGCGTGTTCAGACCGAGTGCACAGTTGAGCAGCATGACCATGCCGAACTGCACCGGGCCCATGCCCATCTTCAGTGCCAGCGGCAGGAACAGCGGCGTGCAGATCAGGATCGTCGAGGCCATGTCCATGAACGTCCCGAGCAGGAACAGGATCAGGTTGATCAGGAAGAACATCATGTACGGATTGGTTGTCGCTGCGAGCAGCGCCTCGGCGGTTTTGTCCGGAATTTCCAGAATGGCCATGATGTACTGGAACATCGTCGAGACGCCGATCAGCAGCAGCACGACGCCGGTGGTCTTGGCCGCCTTGGCCGCGGCCTTCATCAGCTT
>CAYUYI010000038.1:0-12523 GCA_964448995.1 uncultured Propionivibrio sp.
GCGTTGATTCTGGTGTTGTGCAAGGTCAAACCGCAGGAGATTCCGAACGGAACGGTGTTCAAGGCCGGGATGGTGGCCGTGGTCTCGATTTTCGGTGTCGCCTGGATGGCCGACACGGTCTTCGAGGCGCACTTCAAGCTGCTCAAGGAAGCGTTGTCCGGCGTCGTTGCCGCCCAGCCCTGGACGTATGCGCTGGTGCTGTTCATTGTTTCCAAATTGGTCAACAGCCAGGCCGCCGCCATCGCCGCGATCGCGCCACTCGGCGTCAGCCTTGGGGTCGATCCAAAGGTGATGATTGCCTTCCTCCCGGCGTGCTACGGCTACTTCATTCTGCCCACTTACGCCAGTGACCTCGCCTGCATCGGTTTCGACCGCTCGGGCACGACTCGCATCGGCAAATTCGTCATCAACCACAGCTTCATCATTCCGGGACTGATTGGTGTAGGCACTGGCTGCTGTGTCGGATGGCTCATGGTCAAGCTGTTGTTCTGACGGGCACCGCCACGCTTCAATATCGCTGATCGCCCGGGCTCCGGCCAGGGCGATTACGTATTCCGAACCCGATCCGCCGAGCCTCACACTGCCGGCCCAAGGCACTAATCATGCGCGGCTTTTTTTCGCTGATGGCTGGCGACCGCCTGTGTCCGGTTGTATGACCCCATGATGCGCAGGATATTTTTCATGTGGTATTTCACATTTTCCTCCGAGCAACCGATGATCCGGGCAATTTCCCAGTTCGTCTTGCCCTCCTGGACCCAGCGGAAGATCTCCCGCTGCCTTTCGGTCATTTTCGCCATGCGCTCGTCTTCGGGCTCATCCATGGCGACGGTTTTTACCACCCGGCGAAATTTCAGGTGATTGCGGACCCTGGCTTTGACGATCTCTCCGTTGATCGGTTTGGTGATGTAGTCGATGGCACCGGTGTTCAACCCTTTGACTTCCTGCGCCGTCGAACCGAGGGCCGTGACATAGACCACGGGAATCCCAGCCGTACGCGTGTCTTGCTGCAAGCGGGAACAGACCGCATAGCCATCCATTCCGGGCATCATGACGTCAAGCAGGATGATGTCCGGAAGCGACTCGACAGCACGATGAACCCCTTCCTCGCCGCTCGTGGCAAAAATGACTTCGTATTCCCCTTTCAGGATATCCGACAGAATCTTGATGTTGACCAGTTCGTCATCGATCAGTAAAACCGTGGCCTTGTCGCCCTGCCGCATCTTTTCCCCTCCCGTCATTTTTCATCCAGTTCGCTGACGATTTGCGCCAGAATCCGCCGCGCTGCCGGATAGTCGAGGCAGTCGATCGCCTGCTCCAGTGACTCCAGCCCCGCCGTGCGCCGCCCCTGAGGCAACGCATGGCGGAGGCGCAGCACATAGGTTTCCGCAGCGACATTGTTAGCGGCCAGAAGCCCATCGAGTTCGGCCGCCAGCACATCGATCCCCGCGGGCATCACTTCGCGGCTTCCGACGCTGGTTGTTTCGGCAAGACTGACCGACGACTCCTCAAACACGGCCATCAGTTTCTCCAACAGCAGCGTCGGCTCGATCGGCTTGCTCAAGACCGCTGCGACACCGGGGTCGCCGACCGCCGAACCGAACGCGTCATCGCCACGCGGCGTCAGCAACACGACCCGCATACGCTCGCCCGACGGGAGTTCCCGAATGCGGCGGATGGTTTCGGCGCCATCCGGGGTCGGCATCCTGGCATCGATCAACATCACATCGGCGGCCTTTCCGTCAACAATTTCGGGGGAGGAAAGCCATGCCAGCATCGATGTGCCCGAGGCAAACGTTATGACGCGGAAACCGCAGGCGCCCAACAAGGCTGCCAGCGTTTCCCGCGTGGTCGGGTTGTCATCGACCACCGTTGCCCGCAGACCGGAAAAATCGGGCGCAAACTGTCGTAGCGAATGTGCCTCGGCATTGCAGCCGAGTTGTGCAGTGAAGATGAACGTACTGCCATGCCCCGGCTGACTGTCGACATCGAAGCCGCCCCCCATGGCTTCCACCAGCATCTTGCAGATAGCCAGACCCAGCCCGGTTCCGCCGTAGCGCCGCGTCGTCGACTGGTCCGCCTGACTGAATGAGCGAAACAGGCAGGGGCGCTGGGCTTCGGAAATACCGATGCCGGTATCCCGGACACCGAAGCGCAGGGTGATGCTTTGGGCATCGCGGGTCACGCACTCGGCAAACACCAACACCTCGCCCGCTTCGGTAAATTTGATGGCATTGCCCACCAGATTGAGCAAAACCTGCCCCAAACGCAGCGGATCGCCCACCAGACTGAGCGGCAAGTCAGGATCAATGCGAAAAACCAGCTCGATCCCTTTGCTCTCTGCGCTCAAGGCCAGAATCGAGGCAATGTTGTGGAACACCTCGGCAAGATCGAAGACGATGTGTTCGATCTGCAATTTCCCGGCTTCGATCTTCGAAAAATCGAGAATGTTATTGAGAACGCCAAGCAAACTGGTAGCCGCCGAATCGACATTCGCCAGATAGTTGCGCTGCTTCAAATTGAGCTCGGTCTTGAGCGCCAGATGCGTCAGCCCCAGGATGGCATTCATTGGTGTTCGGATTTCGTGGCTCATATTGGCCAGAAACTCGGATTTCGCCTGATTGGCGCGATCGGCCTCCGCCTTGGCACCCGCCAGTTCGACCACGGTCCGTTCCAATTCCTGGTGATTCGTCGCCAGTTCCTGATGCGCCCGCTGCAAGGCCCGTTGCGACTCCTCCTTTTCGACCCGACGGCGACGGATCAACTGGAAATACATCAGCAGCAGGATCAGGATCGTCGCCCCCGCCACGCTGGCCAAGGCCGTATATCGCGCCCGGGTTTCGGTCTCGGCTAACGAGGTATAAATGCCGACCTCCCATTTCGACCCTTGCAGCGTCTCGGTACGCACCAGATAGCGACGACCGCTGTTACCGGGCGTGGCCTCAGGCTCGCGAATCCGGAGAATTCGGTCGCCATTGGCCAAGCGGGTTTCATGCATCCGATGCACCGGGGGCTTGAGCCGCTCACCATACTGCTGCGTCTTCTCCAGTTGCTCCAGCGTACGTGCGTCGAGGGCCCGCAACGCCCGGTATTTCCACTCCTTGTGCGAACTCAGGAAGGCGATGCCGTTTTCGTCGGTCACGACCATCGTATCCTGCTCGTCATCCCAACGCGCATCGAGATCGCCAAGATCGACCTTGACCACCACGACGCCCAGCGTCCGGCCGCGGTCATTAACACGGTGGGCCAGATAATAGCCGGGCAACTGGCTGACCGTTCCCACGCCGAAAAAGCGCCCCTGACCGTTCTTGATGGCGTCGTGGTAATAGGGGCGAAAATAGTAGTCCTGCCCCAGAAAGGTCACCGGCTCACGCCAGTTGCTCGCCGCAATCGTCACCCCACGCGCATTGAGCACGTAGATCGCTTCGGTTTGCGCCGTCCGGTTGAGATTCTCCAAATAGAGGTTGAGCGACCGCACCCGCTCCGGATCGGTCGCCTGTGCCAGCGCGCCGACGACCACGGGATGGGCGGCCGTAACTTCGGGCAGATAATCGTACTTGTCTATCGGCGAGAACAGCGCCGCGCTGAAACCCGCCAGCCGCCGTTCCGCGATCCCCTGTCGCTCGCGGATACCGGCCTTCAAACTATAGTCATAGACAGCGAAACCGACGACCGCCAGTAACGACAGAATGATCAGCACATCGCGGAAACGCCTCAGCATCGGATTCTCTGGACAAAGCGCCTGAATCGGAAAGCGCCAAGGATAACGCCTCGTCCCGAGAAAGCGAACAGCGAAATGCCTAACCTGAAAAAATGATTTCGCCCAAACGTTTCGCCCCGCCAAAGCACTTCCCCGAACGGCTCAGCGAGATTCCTTCACGATACGACCGTAGGCTGGCTGTGTCGGTCGAGCATTTGCCGGATATAACCGCTGGAAGATCGACAATTGCTCCGGTGAAATGGCTTGCGGGGATTTCAGCACCAGCCACAGCACGTCTTCCGAGCAGGGTGGCGTGGTCAGCGACCCCATGAATGCGTAATAGCGACGATCGCCGGGCAACAACTGCTCAATATCGATCGTTTGTGCGGGCGGCGCAACCTCGCCACCACGTTCGAGCGGGAGATGATTCAGCACTTTCTGGATGACCGGATTCTCCTGCCCGCGCTCGAGCAATACCGAAACAACCAACTGCTTGCCATCATCGGCGCGATGCAGAAGTTGTACGTCCATGTCGAAGGACTTGCCAGCCACCGTCGTCTCGCCCGGACGATGGAACAGAATCTGTGTCAGCGCATAGGCTTTGCCCAGCAGGCTCAGGCTCCCCCCGTAACTCAACACCAGCAGATTACGGCCACCATCGATCACTTTGAAGGTCGCCGGACGATACTCAAAGCGGATCGGCTCCAGATCCACGGCAATGCCGTCGCGGATATCGATTGGCGATTGTCGTTTTCCCGAAGCACAAAGGCCGTATTCCGCCCGCAATTTGCCCCAATGCTCCGGAGCCCCCGCTCCCTCGTAGCCCCAGAGCACGCTCGGAACGGGCGCTGCGGCTTCCTTGCGGCCCCTGGCCACAGTCCCGGCTACCGATTTTCCGCTCAACACGCCGCTGGCCTTGGCCGAGAGGCGCTGCATGTCCTTTTTGACTTCCTTGTCGACCAGGGTCTCATTGAGCTGGCGCAACTCGGACGCCGCTTCATTGACTTTCTCGATGGTCTGGTTTGCACTGACGGGTTTGGCAGCAGCGCCCGCAGCGGAACCGTTACCCGCCCCCCCCGGACGGCAAGCCTCGCGGAACAGCCGATCGTCGGGCGTACCGGAACGTACCGGCATGTCGTACGGCATACGCACGTCTTCCTGCCGGAGCAGGTCGCCGTTTTCCTTGAAATAAGCACGCTTGAGCGTGGCGTGGGTGCGTTCATTGCAATCGAAGCGGCTGGTGATTTCGATGACCCGATAGGCCGACGAGGTCCGCGGGTCGACGATCGGTTTGTCGAGCACGATACGACCGCGCGCGGTGGTTTCACCGTTGGCTTCCGCAACGATGCTGTCGCGATCGATTTCAACGCGCTTACCCGGTTCGCTGGCCACGGCCACCCAGGCCGCCAAAACCCAACACGGCCACGACAAACCGGCAACAACGGCGCAGACCGGCGCACACCGGATCCAGATTCTCGTTTTTCTGCTCATCCTGTGAATGACGGAAAACCCCGGAAATACTTTAGCTCAAATCTGCGAAATATCCGTCACAGCGGCCCCCGGCAGCGGCAAACGTGACAAAACAATTGAGCGAAACCACGATTTCATTTTCGTTTGATTTGACAATAATTCTCAATTACAATTGATAACAGTTATCATTTAAAGCCTTGATCAGTCACATGGCAGCAACGACATTTTCCACGCTTGCAGCAGATCGATTCGCCTCCGGCCCGGTTTGGCCACGATTCTCGCCCGCCCTTGCCGGCGGCATTGTTGCCATGCACTTGCTCGGCCTGCTCTGGCTCTCACGCATCGCCCCTCCTGCAAACATCCTGCCCCAGCCGCTAATGGTACAAATGATCGAGATCGGGGTACAGCCGCACGCTGTCACCGCTACGCCGACGCCACCCGCCGAAAAAAGCACGCCGCGCCCGCGACGCCAACCCGCCCCGGCCTCACCGGAACGGCTGCTTGCCGCCGACACGAGCGCCGATGCGAGTATGGCAACCACCACCCCACTGCCGGAACCTGCAGCCACCGTTAAAACGGCATCCGCCGCTGCCCCGACCCTCATCACGGCCGCCCGGTTTGACGCCGATTACCTGCAGAACCCGGCCCCCGCCTATCCGGCACTTTCCCGTCGCCTGCGCGAAGAAGGCAAAGTCATGCTGCGAGTCTTCGTCGAAACCTCCGGACGTCCGAGCCAGATCGAAATCAAGAGCAGCAGCGGCTCACCACGCCTCGACCAATCCGCGCAGGAAGCGGTCAGTCGCTGGAAATTCATTCCCGCCCGGCAAGGCCAGGACGTCATTGGCGCCTGGGTGCTGGTTCCGATCATTTATAGACTGAGAGATTAAAATGGAAAATCCCATGGGCTTTGCCCACTTCATCAGCAACGCCGACGGCGTCGCCCGATTCATCCTCACCGTGATGTTGCTCGCGTCGATCGGTACGTGGTACCTGATCGTTGCCAAGGGGGTGCGGATATTTGGCCTGCTGCGCCGCAGCGCAGCCTTTCTCGACGATTTCTGGGCCGCTCCGAGCCTCGAAGCGGTGGCAACCCGGCTACGCGAACGAGGCGCTGTCGACCCGTTCTCGCACCTTCTGCACCATGGCTTTACCGCCATCGAGCAGCACAACCGCTGCCAGGGCAACGCCAGCAACCCGAGCCTGATTGCGACCGGCAGCGTCGATGACCTGCTGACGCGGGCACTCAAGCGCGCCATTGATGAAGACCGGGCCCAGCTCGAATTCGGCCAGACTTTTCTCGCCACGATCGCTTCATCTGCACCCTTTATTGGTCTATTCGGTACCGTCTGGGGAATCTATCACGCCTTGCTGGCCATCGGTCTTTCCGGCCAAGGCACGCTCGACAAGGTCGCCGGTCCGGTCGGAGAAGCACTGATCATGACGGCCATCGGCCTGGCCGTCGCCATTCCGGCAGCCATCTCCTACAACACCTTCGCCCGTGCCAACCGCAACCTGCTGGCACGACTGAACGCTTTTGCCTACGACGTCTTCGCCTTTCTGGCCACCGGCATCAAGACTTCCCCCATGCTGACTGACGCGCGTGACACCGGCGAACGGGTCATCGCTCTGGCGCGCGCGCGCCACCTCGCCGCCCGCAGCGGCATCGGCACGGTGCAAGGAGCCTGATCATGGCTTTCGCCAGTCTAGACAGCAGCGACGACGCCGAGCCGCTCGCTGAAATCAACATGGTGCCGCTGATCGACGTGATGCTGGTTTTGCTGATCATTTTCATGGTCACCGCACCGCTGCTGACCCATGCCGTTCGCGTCGATTTACCCAAGGCGGCCTCACAGGCCAATCCGTCCAGGCAGGACAACATTCAAGTGGCCCTGGACGATCGCGGACAACTGTTCTGGAACGGCGAAACGATCGATGCCGCACGTTTCAGCGAACGCCTCAGGATCGCCGGACAACAGTCCGCCCCTCCTGAACTCCATATCCGCGCCGACCGCCGGACCCCCTACGAGAAAGTCGCCCAGGTCATGAGCGATGCTTCCCGTGCCGGCCTGTCACGCATCGGTTTCGTCACTGACCCGTCGATGTCCGCATCGAACCGCCAAGGGGCCACGCAATGATTAGTTCATAAACCTCACGTGCAGCCGGCTGCTGGGCCCCGGCGGCTCGGACTCTCCATTTTCCCGCGTTCTTAATCAGTTGTTTTTTGCTGAGGGGGATGTTTTGTCCGTGCGCGGAAGACCAATGAGGAGCCGCCGGAAAGTCGGCCGCTTCAGCGCCCTTGCCTGATTAACGGCTGCAACCCACAACCACTGTTGACCGACGACTTTGACTGACTTTCAAGAAAGGCAATTTGTATGCAATCACCGATGTCTCCAAACCGAAACTTCAGAATCAGAACGATCCCCCTCTTGGTGGTGCTCGCCCTGCCGATGCTCTCGAACGCCCAGGACGCCAGTCGGGAAGCCGTGCTTCCCGCCGTGGCCGTCTCCGGCCAGGGATTAGGGGAAGCGACCGAAGGCACGGGTTCCTACACAACGGGCAAAAGCCGGACCGCCACACCGCTGAGCTTATCCTTGCGAGAAACGCCGCAGTCGGTCTCCGTGGTCACCCAGCAGCGCATCGAGGATCAAGGCTTGTCCAGCATCACGGACGCGCTCAACAATGTCACCGGCGTTTCCGTCCACCAATATGAAACGAGCCGTGCCCAGTTCACGGCACGCGGTTTCGACATCAATGCATTGATGATCGACGGCATCCCGACCACGTGGGACCAATCCTGGAGTTCCGGCGAGATCATGACCAGTCTGGCGATCTACGACCGCGTCGAAGTCGTTCGCGGAGCCACCGGTCTCACGACGGGAGCCGGCGACCCCTCCGCCGCCGTCAATCTGGTTCGCAAGCGCGCCACCAGCAAGGAGTTCACCGGCACCGCAGAAGCCGGCATCGGCAGTTGGAACGAGCGCCGCGCCATGTTCGACATCGCCACCCCCCTGAACGAGGCAAAAACTTTCCGGGTCCGCGTGGTTGGTGAACATGCGTCCAGCGACAGCTGGGTAGACAACCTGTCGAACAAACGCCAGACCTTGTTTGCAACCTTTGAAGCCGACCTGACACCAAACACCGTGCTGTCGGCCGGGATCAGCCATCAGGAAAATGACCCGAAGGGGTCGATGTGGGGCGGCCTTCCCGTCTGGTACAGCGACGGCACACGCACCGACTGGCGCCGTTCAAAGACGACGTCGGCCGACTGGGTCCGCTGGAACTCGGTCTACGAAAATTACTTCGCCGCACTGGAGCATCAATTCGACAGCGGCTGGAAAGTGAAGGCCTCCTACAACTTCGGCGACCGGACGGCCGATTCTTATCTGCTTTACGTCTATAACGCGCCCGACCGCGCAACCGGGCTCGGCATGGCGACCTGGCCCGGTTCCTATCTCGTGCATACCCAGCAGGAAGATGTTGGACTGCAAGCCAATGGTCCGTTCACCCTGCTGGGCCGCACCCACGAACTCGCCGTCGGTTACACGCACTCGCGACAGGACTTCACCTCGGACAGCCGATCCGGTGGATTTGGCGCCGCGCCCAATTTCAACACCTGGGACGGCACTTATCCTGAGCCGGCATGGGGTGCGCTCACCTACTATGGCCAAAGCACGACGAAGCAGAACGCCTTTTTTGGAACAGCACGCTTCAGTCTGGCTGATCCGCTCAAACTGATCGTCGGCGCTCGCCTGACCCACTACGAGCAATCGGGCGATACCGCCAGCGGTTCGCCCTACTCGATGAAGGTCAGCCACCAGGTGACGCCCTATGCCGGTGTGGTTTACGACATCAACGACACCTTCTCCGCCTACACAAGTTATACCGATATCTTCCAGCCGCAGCAAAAGCGTGATCTCAGCGGCAAGTATCTCGACCCCATCATTGGCAAGAGCACCGAGATCGGCATCAAGGGCGCTTTTTTCGGTGACCGCCTGAACGCCTCGGCCACCGTATTCAAGATCGTGCAGGACAACCTGGCACAGAGCACAGGCTTGACCATCGCGGGCACGACGCCGCCTGAAACCGCCTACCGCACCTCGGAGGGCGCGACCAGCAAGGGTTTCGAGTTCGACGTCTCGGGTGAATTGACGCCGCACTGGAGCGTCAGTGCCGGCTACACCCAATTCCGGGCCAGCGACGCGAACGGCACGGATGTCAATACCATTTACCCGCGCAAGCTGCTCCGTTTGTTTACTTCCTATCGTCTGCACGGCGACCTCGCCGGACTGACGCTCGGCGGCGGCGTGAACTGGCAAGACAAGACGTATACAGACGCGGCCAATCCGCTCGGCAACATCGAGCGAATCGAGCAGGACGCTTATGCTCTCGTCAATCTGATGGCACGTTACGAGTTCAGCAAACAGCTCTCGGCGCAGTTGAACATCAACAATGTATTCGACAAGAAATATTTCGCCATGTTCGACGCCTACAGCCAGATGACCTATGGAGCGCCACGCAACGCCACGCTCAAGATGACCTACAAATTCTAGTGCGCGACGTTCCCTTCCCGGTCGTCATCACGACGCACGTCGCGATGGCGACCTTTCCCTCTGTCTTCCGGCAACTACCATGCGTCCTGTTTTTGTTCTCATCCACCGCTACGTCGGCCTGTTGATGGTGCCATTTCTGATTGTGACCGGGCTGACCGGCGCGATCATCTCCTGGGACCACGAACTGGACGACTTACTCAACCCGCATTTGATGAAAGCCCCCGGCCGCGGCCCGGCCATCTCGTCGTTGCAACTCGCTCGTGACATCGAAGCACGTGACCCGCGAGTACGCGTCGCCTTTATCCCACTCGCTACCGAACCTGGAAAATCGTTGCCCTTCGGCGTGCAGCCACGCGTCGACCCGGCCACCGGCAAGCTGTTCAGCCCGGGCTATAACCAGCTATTCATTGACCCGGCGACCGGCGCCGAACTCGGCCGGCGGGAATGGGGCGCGACGTGGCCGATCACCCGGGAAAACCTCGTTTCTTTCCTCTACGTGCTGCACTTCAGCCTGCATCTGCCCGAATTCATGGGCAGTGATCGCTGGGGCATCCGCCTGCTCGGCGTGATCGCCATTTTATGGACCATCGACTGTTTTACCGGTGTCTATCTCACCTTTCCCGCCCGCCGCAAAGGCAGCCCTCCGGCCCGCCCGTCCTGGTGGCAGCGCTGGAAACCGTCGTGGCGCATCCGCCCTCATGCGGGCACTTACAAGCTTCATTACGACCTGCACCGAGCCAGCAGCTTATGGGGTTGGGGACTTCTCATCGTCCTTGCCTTCACCGCGTTTTCACTCAATCTTTACCGCGAAGTGTTCTACCCGATGATGTCTTCGTTCTCACAGGTCACGCCGACACCATTCGATACGCGGACACCAACGGGCCCGCTGCATCCGATCGAACCGCGTGTCGGCTTCGCCGAAATCGTCGAGCAAGCCCGGTCCGAAGCACGACGACGGCATTGGGACGAACCGCCAGGTAGCATTTTCTACGCAGCCGAGTTCGGCATTTATGGCGTGCAATTTTTCCATCCGGGCAGGGACCACGGCGCGGCTGGCGTCGGTCCGGCGCGTTTGTTCTTTGACGGCCAGGACGGTCGCCTGATCGGCGAACGTCTCCCCTGGAAGGGTACGGTCGCAGACATTTTCGTCCAGGCCCAATTTCCACTGCATTCCGGACGCATCCTCGGCCTGCCGGGTCGCATCGCCATCTCGGTGATGGGCGTGGTTGTCGCCATGCTCTCAGTCACGGGAACCTACCTGTGGTGGCGAAAACGACGCGGCCGCCGCCAGGCTATCCGGTTACCCCCGACTCACCCGGAGACCTGAATACCCATGTATCAATGAGGGTCAAGCCGCGTCTGGCTTGCCTTGCGCCGGCAATTCCAGTAACTTGACAGGTCGCACACCGGGGGTGCCGCACCATTTTGGGTGCAGCTGAGAAAAGACCCTTTGAACCTGTACGGGTAATGCCGTCGTAGGGAGCCTCAATGAGCCGCATTCTTTCCGCTTTTTCTATCACTGACACACCGGTCGCCAGCCAGCCTCGCGCCATTCCCAATGTCGTCTCCATCGCCGGCATCGACCCCTCCGGTGGCGCCGGCCTGCTGGCCGACCTGAAAGCCTTTTCGGCGCTTGGTGCCTACGGCTGCGGTGTCGTCGCCGCGCTCACCGCGCAGAACACGCGGGCCGTCACCGGCGTCCACCTGCCACCCAATGATTTCCTGAGATTGCAGCTCGACACGCTGTTCGACGACGTGCCGATCGCCAGCGCCAAGATCGGCATGCTCGGCAACGCCGGCGTGGTGCGCACGGTCGCCGACGGCCTCGAAAAGCGCCGTTTGCCGTTTCTGGTGCTCGACCCGGTGATGATCGCCAAGAGCGGCGACAAGCTGCTCGCCGACGAAGCCATCGCCATGCTGCGCGAAGCGCTGTTCCCGCTGGCCACGATCATCACGCCCAACCTGCCGGAAGCCGGCGTGCTGCTGAAAGCCGCCGTGCCCGAATCGGTCCGCGACATGCGCCGCGCCGCCGAAAAGCTGCGCGACCTGTTGCCGCACAGCGATCAGCGCTGGGTGCTGCTCAAGGGCGGCCATCTGCCCGGCGGCGAACTCATCGACCTGCTGTTCGACGGCGACAAGATGATCGAACTCGCCAGCCAGCGCGTCGACACCCGCAACACGCACGGCACCGGCTGCACCTATTCCGCTGCCATCGCCGCGCTGTTGCCGCAACGATCCGATGTGCCTGCCGCCGTCAGCGATGCGCATCGCTGGCTGGCCCGCGCCATCGCCCATGCTGGTCGCCTGAACGTCGCTTCGACGCCACAGGGCCACGGCCCGGTGCATCACTTCCACGCGCTCTGGCCCACCGCCTGACACGCCCTCCTTTTTCGTTTCACCCTCGGAACTGCTCTCATGAACGCCAACGATCAATTCATCGCCGCCACGGCTCACGTCGACGCGGCCGCCATCCAGCCGCTGCCCAACTCGCGCAAGGTCTACATCGAGGGCAGCCGCCCGGACATCCGCGTGCCGATGCGCGAAATCTCGCAGGCGGATACGCCAACGGCCTTCGGGGGCGAAAAGAATCCGCCGATCTTCGTCTATGACTGCTCTGGCCCCTACGGCGACCCGAGCGCCAAGATCGACGTCCGCCAAGGCCTGCCCGCCCTGCGTGCCGGCTGGATCGCCGAACGCGGTGACACCGAAGAACTGCCCGATCTCAGCTCCGAGTTCGGCCGCATGCGCGCTGCCGACAAGTCGCTCGACGAACTGCGTTTCCCCGGCCTGCACCGCAAGCCGCTGC
>CAYUYI010000039.1:0-1570 GCA_964448995.1 uncultured Propionivibrio sp.
ACGCGCATACATCTTTATTTTATAAAGTTTTTTCTTATAATACGCAGTAATCAACTGGAAGTCGCCCATGGCAGAAGAAAGCGATCTCGAAAAAACTGAACCTGCATCGAGTCGTCGTCTTGAGCAGGCACGCGAGGAGGGGCAAGTTCCCCGCTCTCGAGAGATCGGCGCCTTTCTGATTTTGCTGGTTTCGGCGGCTGTGTTCTGGTTTGCCGGGTCATGGATGATGCTGCGGACTGCTTCCATCGTCCGGCACGGGTTGGTTGTCGAGCCGCAGCAGCTAAGTGATCCGCAGGTCATGCTGACGCGTTTGGCCACACTCTCTTTCGATGCTTTGATGTCGTTCGCCCCTTTGTTGCTGGCGCTGGTTCTTGCTGCGCTGCTGTCGCCGTTCCTGTTGGGAAGCTGGAATTTTGCCCTCAAGGCAGTGGCCCCCGATTTCAGCCGTCTGGATCCGCTCAAAGGGCTATCCCGGCTCGTTTCCTGGAGCGGCCTTGCCGAACTTGTGAAAGCGGTTGCCAAAGCGTTGCTGGTCGGCGGCGTGGCGGTTGGAGTGATGTGGAGCGAGCGTACCGACATTTTTGCCTTGTTTGGCCAGTCGATTGAAATTGGATTGTCCAGTGCAGGGCATTTGATCAGTTACAGCTTTCTGTTGATCGTGATGGCGATGGTGTTGATCGTGGCGATCGATGTCCCGTTCCAGCTCTGGCAGTATCACGACAAGCTGAAGATGACGAAGGAAGAGGTTCGGCAAGAAAACAAGGAAATGGAGGGCAATCCCGAGGTGCGCGGGCGCATTCGCCAGTTGCAACGTGAAGCAGCACGTAGGCGCATGATGGGTGCCGTTCCAAAAGCTGATGTGATCGTGACCAACCCGACCCATTTCGCCGTGGCGCTTGCCTACAAGAGCGGCATGGGCGCGCCGAAGGTGCTTGCCAAAGGCATGGGCGAGATTGCGCTGAAAATTCGCGAAGTCGGGGCGGCGCACGGGGTGCCGATGCTGGAGGCGCCGCCGCTGGCGCGCGCGCTGTATCGACATGCCGATCTCGACCAGGAGATTCCGACCGCCCTGTACGCAGCGGTCGCTGAGGTTCTGGCGTATGTGTATCAGTTGGCCAACTGGCGCAAGGTGGGCGGTCACTATCCGCTACCGCCGCGTGAAATTGCCGTTCCCGCCGAGTTAGTCCCCGTGGAGATGAGCCATGGCTAACGCCACGCTATCGCTCCAGGGCGTTTTTGGCCGTTCCGGTTTGCAGCAACTGGCCGGACCGGTACTGATTCTCCTGATCCTGTCGATGATGGTGTTGCCTTTGCCACCGTTCATGCTGGATCTGTTTTTTACCTTCAATATCGCCATCTCGGTGATCGTCATGCTGGTGGCGATCAACGTGATGAAGCCGCTTGATTTCTCGGTCTTTCCGACCGTGCTGCTGGTGACGACACTCCTGCGGTTGTCGCTCAACGTGGCCTCGACCCGCGTGGTGCTGCTTGAAGGCCATACCGGGCCGGGCGCGGCAGGCCAGGTGATTGATGCTTTTGGCCACTTTCTGGTCGGTGGCAATTACGCGGT
>CAYUYI010000039.1:1670-12165 GCA_964448995.1 uncultured Propionivibrio sp.
GGCATTCTCATCATGTTCATCAACGTTATCGGCGGTCTGTTCGTCGGTGTGCTTCAGCACAATATGGATATTGGCGCAGCGGCCAAGGCGTACACCTTGCTGACGATTGGTGATGGTCTGGTAGCGCAGATTCCGGCGTTGATCATTTCGATCTCGGCTGGCATGGTGGTTACGCGCGTCGGCGATACCCAGGATCTCTCCGAGCAGTTCCTGTCGCAACTATTCCACAATCCACGGTTGATCGGACTGACGGCGACGATCCTCGGTCTGCTGGGGCTGATTCCGGGGATGCCCAATTTTGTCTTCCTGCTGCTGGCAACCAGTCTCGGCGTAGTGGCGTGGGACATGGACCGGCGGCAACGGACCGCTCCGCCTGTGCCGGTGGTGGTGACGCCGACTGTCGCACCGGAGTCACAGGATGCGAGTTGGGCGGACGTGGCACCGCTTGATGTGCTCGGGCTGGAAGTCGGTTACCGACTGATTCCGTTGGTTGACAAGACGCAGGATGGCGAGCTCCTGCGACGTATACGCGGCATACGCAAGAAATTTGCCCAGGAGGTCGGATTTCTGGTTTCGCCCGTGCATATTCGCGATAATCTTGAACTGAAACCCAATGCGTATCGCATTTTGCTCAAAGGCGTTGAGATCGGTCAGGGGGAAGCGTTCCCTGGCAGCCTGTTGGCGATCAATCCGGGACGCGTGGCGGCTGAGGTGCCGGGTATCGTCACGAAGGATCCGGCGTTCGGCTTGCCCGCCGTCTGGATCGACATGGCATTGCGTGACCAAGCGCAGGCCTACGGCTATACCGTCGTCGATGCCAGTACGGTCACGGCGACGCACCTCAACCATCTGATCCTGACGCATGCGTCCGAGTTGCTCGGACGCCAGGAAACGCAGGCGCTCATCGATCATCTGGCCAAGGAAATGCCGAAAGTCGTCGAAGATCTGGTGCCGAAGGTTCTACCGCTCGGAGTCGTGCAAAAAGTGTTACAGAACCTGCTCGACGAAGGCATTCATATCCGCGACATGCGAACCATCATCGAAACGCTGGCGGAAATGGCCATTCGCACGCAGGATGCCGAGACATTGACGGCACAGGTTCGCGTAGCGCTGGGCCGCTCGATTGTCCAGCAACTCTATCCGAGCGGATCGGAAATGCAGGTCATGTCGCTTGACCCGCAACTCGAGCGTGTTCTGCTGCAGGCGATTTCGGGCGGCGGCGAAAATGCCAGCATCGAACCAGGGTTGGCCGATACGCTGATCCGTGAAACGGCAGCGGCCACGCAACGTCAGGAAGAACTCGGTTTGCCGCCGGTGCTACTGGTGCCGGGCAATCTTCGCACATTGCTGTCCCGCTTTTTGCGGCGCGGCATCTCCCAACTCAAGGTGCTCGCGCATAGCGAAGTGCCCGAAAGCAGATTAATTAAAGTTACCTCGATCATCGGAGGCAGGGTATGAACGTCAGGAAATTCATCGCGGCGACCGCGCGAGATGCTTTGCGCAAGGTCAAGGAGATGCTTGGCCCCGATGCCATCATCCTGTCCAACCGGGCTATTCCAGGCGGTGTTGAAATCATGGCCGTGGCGGCCAGTGACATGGAAACCATTTTGCCGACGCCTGTGCGGGAGGCGTCCGTCCGTGACGATGATTTCACGGTACGGCTTTCGTCGTTGAATGCGAGCAAGACCAATCCGATGCGGGCCGAAGTAGCGCCGCCGCTGGCGCCACGTCCCGCGCCGCAAATCGAGCGGGTTGAACCTCAGGAAATGCCGCGAGTTCCGGCCGAAATTATCAGCGCCGAAATGATGGAGGAGATCCGCTCGTTGCGCCGCATGATGGAGCAACATCTGGCGGGAGCGGCCTGGGGAGAGAGTGCGCGCAGCGAGCCCGTCAAGACGGAAGTCCTGCGCCAGATGCTTGATGCGGGGTTCTCTCCGAGCTTTGCCCGTGAGCTGTTGGCCGGTTTGCCGCGCGAACTCAGTGTCTCGCGTGCATTGGCATGGGTCAAGCAAGTCGCCGATCGGGCGTTGAATACGATTTCTGCCGAATCCGATATCGTTGATCGGGGGGGCGTTTATGCGCTGGTTGGACCGACAGGCGTGGGAAAGACGACGACGACGGCGAAGTTGGCTGCGCGCTGTGTGCTCCGTCACGGCGCCAGCAAGGTGGCGCTGATTACCACCGACGGCTACCGGATCGGCGCCTACGAACAGTTGCGTATCTACGGTCGAATTCTCGGCGTTTCGGTCTATCTGGTGAAGGATGCGCAGGAACTCAAGCAAACGCTTCTCGATCTCCAGCATAAACACATGGTGCTGATTGATACCATGGGTATGAGCCAAAAAGACAAGATGGTTGGCGAACAAGTGGCGATGTTCGACGCCAGCAATGTCAAGCGCCTGCTGCTACTCTCGGCAACAGGACGTGGTGATACGCTCGACGACGTCGTGCGTGCGTATGGCGGGCCGGATCTGGCGGGTTGTATCCTCAGCAAGGTAGATGAGGCGGCTGGACTTGCGGCAGCGATCGATACCGTCATTCGCAACAAGTTGACGCTCCACTATGTGTCCAACGGTCAGCGTGTTCCCGAAGACCTGCATTTGCCGAATCGGACCTATCTGTTGCACCGTGCCTTCAAGGATGTTCCGGAAGCTTCGCCACATCGTCTTGACGGCGTCGAGCCGGGGCTCGTGATGGCGGCTTCTGGCGTGGCAATGGCGGTGGGCGGGCAACGTGGCTGATTATCACGGCGATCAAGCGGACGGCTTGCGCCGTCTGTTTGGTCGCGAGAAAACGCGGGTCGTCGCTTTCGCGGCCGGAAGTCGCAGTGTCGGCAAGACGGCGCTCGTCGCCAACCTCGCCGCCATTCTGGCGGGTACGGGACGTGAGGTGCTGGTAGTCGACGAAAACACGCGGCGTAACGTGGCCTCCTGTTTTGGCGTCAGCGTGCGTCATGATTTGTTGCAAGTTCTCAACGAAGAAATTGCTTTCGATGCTGCTCTCGTATCGGTGGCCCCCGGTGTACGAGTCCTGCCGGCCGCGCGAGCAGTTCGGCATTTGGCGCATCTCAACGGGCGGCAGCAGGAGGTGTTGATTCGGAGCCTGACAAGTATGGCGCCGCCGGTCGATCTTGTGTTGGTCGACGCTTCGCCCGAGCATCCGCTCGGTTTTTCGCCATTCGGTCTGGCGGCTCATGAAACGGTAATTGTGATATCGCCGAGCGGCGAGGCGATCACCGATGCCTATGCCTTGATCAAAAAGGTGAGTTTGGGTTACGCCCACCGTAGTTTCCGCCTGCTGGTGAATCAGGCGCGGAGCGCTGACGAGGCGCGTGCCATTCATGGCAACATGGCGCGATTGAGTCACGGTCGGGGAGTTGCGCGCCTCGCATTTGCCGGCCACGTGCCCCTCGATGAACAGCTACGCCAGTCCTGCCGGCTG
The DNA here is from genome assembly GCA_964448995.1 of uncultured Propionivibrio sp. GTDB lineage: Bacteria > Pseudomonadota > Gammaproteobacteria > Burkholderiales > Rhodocyclaceae > Propionivibrio. The sequence goes on from CAYUYI010000039.1 coordinate 5,112, forward strand.
TCTCAGCCGGTTTCCATCGTATTGCCGGATGCGCCGTCTGCCCGCGCTTTTCAGGCGATTGCCAGTGATTTGCTAGGTTGGCCACTGCCGGAAGAAAATGCCGGCGGACTCGAGTATTTCGTGCAACAACTGCTACACTTGAGTCAGCACATTGATCCGCAACCCATCTACGCGTGATACTCCCCCGACATGTATAACGCTGCTGGTCAGATTGACAAGGAGCAGTTGGTACGACACTTTGCTCCGCTCGTTAAGCGGATCGCCTATCATTTGATGGCGCGCCTGCCGGCGAGCGTCCAGGTTGAGGATCTGATTCAGAACGGCATGATGGGCTTGCTTGAAGCGATTGGCCGCTTCGAGTCGGGCATGGGGGCACAATTCGAAACGTACGCCGCACAGCGCATTCGCGGTGCCATGCTCGATGGCCTGCGCGAAAACGACTGGCTACCTCGCAATCTGCGGCGTGATTTCCGGCGCATCGAAACTGCCATAGCCCAGCTTGAACAGCAACATGGCCGTCCGCCTAGCGAAAATGAACTGGCCGCATCGCTTGGAATGGCGCTTGCCGAGTATCAGAAGATGTTGCAGGATGCCCGGGGGCACCAACTGATTTCCTTCGAAGATCTGGTCGAGGAGGGCGATGACGACTACCTTGAACGCCATCTGGCTGACAATTCCGCCGAACCATCGAAACTGCTCGAAGAAGAAAGCCTGCACCGGATGCTGGTGCAAGGGATTGAAATGCTGCCGGAACGGGAGAAGCTGATGATGGCGCTCTACTACGAGCAGGATCTGAACTTGCGCGAAATCGGCGAGGTCATGGGTGTGACCGAATCACGCGTCTGCCAGTTGCACAGCCAGGCTGTTGCGCGCTTACGGGCGCGGATCGTCGGTGAAGGCGGCCTGAAGAAGAAAGCGAGACGCAATGGATAAGATCAGCGTATTCGGATTGATCCTCGGCATTGTCGCCATTGTTGGCGGGCAAGTGCTTGAAGGCGGGCATGTCGCTTCGCTGGCACAGCCGACGGCGCTGCTGATCGTCCTGGGCGGGACCATGGGGGCCGTCATGTTGCAGAGTCCCTATGCGGTTTTTCTGCGCGGAATCCGCATGGTCAGCTGGGTTTGGTTTCCGCCGGTCGTGGAATATCGCCAAGTGATCAGCCAAGTGTCCGCCTGGAGTCATATTGCCCGGCGCGAGGGGTTGCTGGCGCTCGAAAACACCATGAACCAGGTCAAGGATGACTTTGTCCGTAAAGGACTGCAACTGCTGGTCGATGGTGCCGAGCCTGAGCGTCTGCGCGAGGTGCTGGAAGTCGAGATCAATACTTTCGAGGAGCAGATGAAGCTCTCGGCACGCATCTGGGAAGCAGCCGGTGGGTATTCGCCGACGATCGGCATTATGGGCGCAGTGCTCGGATTGATTCATGTGATGGAAAATTTGACGGAGCCATCAAAGCTCGGCGCCGGGATTGCCGTCGCCTTTGTGGCGACGATCTACGGTGTCGGCCTCGCCAATCTCGTATTTTTACCCATGTCAAACAAGCTTAAGGCCCACATCAACCGTCTGATTGTCCAGCGTGAGATGATTGTCGATGGTCTGCTGGGCATTGCCAACGGCGATAACCCCCGGATTATCGAGAGCCGGCTTCAGGGTTACATTTTCTGAGCATGGCTCGCCGGAAACGCGAAGAAACCCACGATAACCACGAACGGTGGCTGGTTTCCTACGCCGATTTCATCACGTTGCTGTTCGCATTCTTCGTGGTGATGTATGCCCTGTCGACGGTCAACGAAGGAAAGTACCGCGTGCTCAGCGAATCGCTGGTCAATGCTTTTCGCAACGTTCAGATCAATGCCGCGTCGCCGGTGACTCAGATTGTCACCCCGCCGATCCCGATCGTACAGAAAAGCGCCCAGGCGGCGAAGGCGCCGGAAGTATCGAAAACACAGGACGCCGCCCGGCAAAAACAACGCGACAAGATGCGGAATGTGGCCAAGGACATCATGGATGTGATGGCTCCCCTGATTGAACAAGGCAAAGTGCGGGTCATCGAGACAAGCCGCGGGGTCACCATTGAAATCAACGACAGCGTGCTGTTCTCGCCAGGACAGGCGTTGTTGCAGCCGCCCGTGGTCAAGGCCATGAAATCGATTGCCGATGTGCTGGCGCCAACCGAGTTTCCGATCACGATTGAAGGCCATACCGACAATGTGCCGATCAAGACCGTTCAGTTTCCGTCAAACTGGGAGCTTTCGGCCGTGCGCGCCACCACCGTTTTGCGGCTTTTTGCCGATGCCGGCGTTTCTGCTGATCGGCTCACCGCGATCGGCTATGCCGATACGCGTCCGGTCGAACCCAACCTCTTGGCGGACGGACGAGCCCGAAATCGGCGCGTGACCATTCTGATCGATTCGGCTGTGCCGGAAAAGGGCAAGGAGTTGAGTATCAACACCGAGCCCGCCAAACCCTAGGAAACCCGGATACAAGCGCAGGCCAGCAGTTTCGTTGTTGTTCTTTTGTGTCAGACGCTGTCGTTGATCCTGACGCGATTGGGGGGCTGTGCCTGACCATCCGGGCCGTACAGATCAAGCGGGTTGTTACCGCTACGCAACGCTTCCAGCGCACGGGCGTTGTGTTGCATGCGCAGCGCGATCAACTCGCCGTTGAGCCGGTTGAGTTCTTTGGCTTCGCGAGCAAGCTCGAGTACACCGGCCCAGGCCGCGGCGACGACTTTTTCCTCCGGGTGCCCGGCGCACCAAGCCTCGACACCGGGTCGATCGCCGGCAAGGCCCTGGCCAGCAAGCAAGACGTTTCTCTGTGTCGCCAGTGTTGCCAGTTGCCCCCCGAGCACATTCTTTTCCTCTACCAGCGTCGGTAGGGCTTCGGTGTCGCCTTGGGCAAGCGCCTTTTGTTCTTTCTTGAGCACAACGACAAACAGCGAAACCGCTTCGGTTTCGCTGTTCAGGATTTGCAGCAGCCGCGCTGCGTCGGAGGGGCGCGTGGTCACCGTGTCAGGCTTGCCGATTGCTATCCATCAATTCCTTGGCAGAAGCGATCAGTCGGTCAGCGATGGCGCTGGCGTTGATCGTGAATCGGCCATCGGCGATAGCCTGCTTGATTTCTGCGACCCGCGCCGTATCAAAGGCATACCCATCATCGGCGCTGCGCAATTGGGTGGCGAGCGCGCTCAGTTGTACGTCCTCGCTGCTGGTCGCAGCGGACGGCGGCGTCTTGGCGCCCCGTGTGTCCTTGAGGACCGGCGCCCCAATGGGTTTGCTTGAGCCTTCGATTTTCATGGTAAAGCCTCGGATATTCTTCTGCTTACCAGCGCTAACGGCCGGAGCGGAAGGAACTTTAGCACTATTTCCCGTCAATGTGAGACTTCAACGACCCCTCCGGCACGGGCGATTCCGCTGACAGTCTGGCCGTTACTCGTCCGGACTTGGACGACTTGCCCCGCAGCGGCGCTATTGAGGGCCTTACCCTCGCTACTGACACTGAAACCGGGCCCGTTTGACACCATCTTGACGGTCTGGCCTTGCTGAACCGCCCAAGGGGCGATCAACAAGTCACCGCGTAGCGGTTGCCCGCTGGCAACGCCGTTTTTAAGTGTTTTACCGATCGCTTGGGTCGGGTCATTCAGAATGCTGGATGGCAAAGTGCAAAGATCCCCGCTGCGCACGGCGATGTCGGCTGAAGTGAGGTGACTACCGCCCGCCAGGTTGCGGGCGGATACGATGTAGTTGCCGGTGACGCTGATCTGCACGGGAACGTAAATGGTCCAGGTCGATGGCCCGAGGCAGCGGACGCCGAGATTTGTCTTGCCCCACAACTTGCCGCCCTGAGGCAGGAAGGGTTCGAACGCCTGGCACGGCGAAAGTTGGGTGCGGGCGTCGGGCAGGGTGATGGTATAGCTGACCTTGCCGGGCAATCCTCGCGTTTGCGTACGAACGAAGTCTTCGATCGCCTCATACAACGGCGAAGACTGCCCATGCGCCAGTGAGGGCGCCAGGAGTGTGAACAGGATCAAGGCCAGGGCGTTCGCCGTTTGGCACAGGCGGGTGAGCGGGAAAAGAAACATGGCGCTATTTTGCCTGATTGTCGCCTTCTCGAGAAAATCTTCCGCGTTGGCCGGTGCGGTGGTGGCGGCAATATTTGCCGATCGGGCGGCAGGGTCGTGCCATCCTCGCGTGTTTTCCGCTGTATTGGCGGGCGAAGGCGCAATGGCATGGGAATTGCGTTCGGATGATGCGTAATCGCATCCAAACGGAGTTGCCGTGGTCAGCAAAATAGATGAAGCCTTCGCCTTCCAGGAAAAAGCGCTCGGACTGCGCGCCCATCGGCAGCAGGTGCTGGCTGCCAATATCGCCAACGCCGATACGCCCAATTACAAGGCGCGCGATTTTGACTTTGCGAGCACGCTGAAGGCAGCGATGGCCGGTCGTCAGGGTGGCGACCTTCCCCTGGCGCAGACTGCTTCCGCGCATCTTTCTGGCAGTGGCGCCGGTGCGCCTGTACGCCTGATGTACCGCATTCCCTCGCAGGGTAGCGTCGATGGCAATACGGTCGACATGGACATCGAACGCGGTCAGTTTTCCGAGAATGCGGTTCAGTACGAGGCTGGCCTGACTTTCATTACCCACCAGATCAAGCTGCTTAATGCGGCGCTGCAGAGCTGAACATCATGAGCGTTTTCAATGTCTTCAATATTGCTGGCAGCGCCCTGACGGCACAGGGAATGCGGCTCAATGCCGTGGCCAGCAATCTGGCCAACGCCGACAGTATCGCCGGTCCCGACGGCAAGCCGTATCGGGCCAAGCAAGTTGTGTTCGAGGCGACCCCCGTGGCCGGCCAAGCGGCGCAGGGCGTTCGCGTCAAGCAGGTGGTCGAGGATGCCAGTCCCGGGCGCATGATCTACGACCCGCGTAATCCGGCCGCGAATGAAAACGGTTACGTGACATTGCCGAACGTCAGCGTGGTCGACGAGATGGTGAACATGATTTCGGCGTCGCGTTCGTACCAGACCAACGCCGATGTGATGAATACCGCCAAGCAGATGCTGCTCAAGACGCTGACGCTCGGCCAATAATTTCTAAGGAATTCCAGGAGCTTAAGCCATGGCAACCGTGCAATCCACATCCGCCTCGTCCGCAAGTGATGTCTATGCGGCGATCAATACAGCCAACAACAGTTCGACGACCACGACGTCCGCCGCAGAGGAACAGCAGAATCGGTTTCTGACGCTGCTGGTCACGCAACTGAAGAATCAGGATCCGCTCAACCCGATGGATAACGCCCAGATGACGACCCAACTGGCGCAAATGAGTACGGTTACGGGAATCGAGAAACTCAATACGACACTGAATTCTCTCGTGGAAAGCCTGGCAAGCACGCAGGCCCAGGAAGCTTCGGCCATGATCGGGAAGAGTGTGATGGTGCCTGGTTCGCAGCTCAAGTTGTCAAGCGGCGCGGCTTACGGGGCGATCAATCTGGCGAGCAAGGCCGACAGCGTCAAGATCAACATTCTCGATTCGGCCGGCAACGTGATCCGCACGGAGAGCCTTGGGGCGCAGGACGCAGGCGTGATCGATTTCGGCTGGGATGGCACGACCGATTCAGGGACCAAGGCCGCTGATGGCACCTACAAATTCACCGTCGAGGCTGCGAATGGCGGCAGTCCTGTGACCGTCACGGCACTCCAGCTTGGCACGGTTTCTGCTCTTGTTCGGACAAGCAGCGGCTTCCTCCTCGATCTCGGTTCCCTCGGGAAAGTCGATTTCAAGAACGTGCAGCAGATTCTCTAGTATCGGGAGAAATACATGTCATTCCAGCAAGGTCTCAGTGGTCTGAATTCCTCGTCCAAGGCACTTGATGTGCTGGGGAACAACATTGCCAACTCATCGACGGTCGGCTTCAAGGCCGCCGAAGTACATTTCTCCGATGTCTATGCCAGTTCCCTGTCGGGCGGCGGTGCGTCGCAGGTTGGCATTGGCAGCATGGTGTCGGGCATCCAGCAGTCGTTCAGCCAAGGCAACATCACGGCGACCAACAACACGCTGGATATCTCGATCAACGGTGGTGGATTCTTCCGCATGGACAACAATGGCAGCGTGACTTACACGCGCAGCGGCCAGTTCCATCTCGACAACGCCGGCTACATCATCAATGACCAGGGGCTTAAGCTGATGGGGTATCCGGCCGACGCCAATGGTTTGATCACGGCGTCCAATCCGGTCGATCTGCAACTCTCGGCGAGCCAGATTGCCCCGCGCGCGACCAGCGATACGCTCGCGGGCAATATGACAGCACAGCTGAATCTTGATTCGCGCAACGGTGTTCCGTCGGTGGTGCCGTTCAACTATGCCAATCCTTCGTCATATAATTTTTCGACGGCGATGTCAGTGTATGACACGCTGGGTGTTGCGCATACGCTGACGTTGTATTTTCAGCGGACAGCGGCCGGCGGCGACTGGAACGTTTATGGCACGATGGATGGGGCGACGCCACAGGCGATTGCAACGACCGCTGGCTTGCCGGCAGGCGGTGGTGCGGCGGCAACGGTCGGGGGAGGGGCGTTGGCTTTTACCTCATCCGGCGCACTGGATACGCCTCCGGCAATGCCGCTGACCCTGCCGACTTGGGCGTTGACTTCTGGTGCCGTTTCCCCGTGGTCACCGGGGGCCATTGATTTCACCGGAACGACGCAATATGGCAGTGCCTCCAGCGTTGATCGCAAGACCCAGGGCGGATATACCACCGGCAGCCTGACCGGCTTGAGCGTCGGTGCCGACGGTATTGTGCAGGGACGTTACAGCAACGGCCAGTCGCGCAATTTGGGACAGGTTGTTCTGGCGACCTTTGCCAATGCCAATGGACTGCAGTCTTTAGGGAACAATCAGTGGGCGGCCACGTCGGTGTCCGGCCCGGAGTTGGTGAGTGCGGCGGGTACGGGCAGTCGTGGCGTGTTGCAGTCGGCCTCGGTGGAAGAATCGAACGTTGATCTCACGGCGCAACTGGTCAACATGATCACCCAGCAACGCAATTATCAGGCGA
>CAYUYI010000040.1:0-1409 GCA_964448995.1 uncultured Propionivibrio sp.
CAAGCCGTAGAGCAGCAGGAGCAATAGCCACAGCAACAGCGCTCGCCACAGCAACCCGGTGACGCGCCGCAAAGAATCAGCATCAATCCCGAGGCCGACCCCTAACCGCCCTGGCACTGCCGTTTCACGGCCATCATCCTGCTCATCTGCCTGCGCGTCCAAGCGTAAGCCCAACGCACCGGCTCCGGCGGCCAATATGATTCCCGCGCCCGCACCATACACGGGATCACTCCGCGTTGCGGCTTGTGTTCGCCAGCAATACATCGCATTCTCAAAATCACCAACGACAGCAAACGCCGCTGCGGTCATTCGCGCCGGTAACGCATCGATCATTGCGAACGCACGGCGCGAAAACTCGGAATAGAAAATCTGTCCCGGCATCGCCTTTCGCCCCCAGGCATCGGCCATCATTTCGGCAAGGCGATAGAGCACCGGTCCGGTCAGTCCTGGCAACAACAGAAAACAGGCCAACACACCGAACACGCGACGATGTGCCAGAAGCAGCGCTTCTTTGGCTGCAATTCTGGCCATTCCATCCACTTCGTCTGCTGTTGCTCCGCTCGCGAGATCCGCGCGCCACTGGTCGAGACAGCGAACCGCCCGAGCGAGATCATCCATGCGTAGCGCCGTCTGAATCTCGTAAAAATTGTGACCAACCTCGCGAAACCCGAGCGTCAGATAGAGAACGATCAGAGTCCATACCCCGCCCAACAGCGGGCTGAAAGTGCGTAACCCCATATGTACGCCAGTCACGATAGCCACCGCACCGACCACCACCACCATCCAGGCAGCAACCGCATGCCAACGCTCCCCGGCATTGGTATGCAATTCGACAAAATCGGCCACTCGATATAAAGGAGCCCGCACCCAGCGCTGCTGATTCAGCGGGAGAAGTTGCTCGATGAATAAGAGTGCGACAAGCGAAATGAAGGCCATGACCTTTAGGCAGTCAGGGCGCGGTGCAGCGACATGATGATTCCGGCCGTTGCTCCCCAGATAAAGTAATTCCCATAAGACATGGCAAAGAACCTGCGCGGTTCGCCATCACGCAGAATCGCGTGTTCCTGATGGTTAGCCGGATCGAGCAGAAAATCGAGCGGCACCTCAAAAACTTGCGCCACTTCGTAGACATCCGGTGTCAGTTCGAACGGTGGCGTCACGATTGCCACCACCGGCGTGACGCGATAGCCGGTAATCGTGCAATAGTCGGGAAGATAGCCAATGACCTCGACGTGTTCTGGGGCCAAACCGATTTCTTCGCGGGCCTCGCGCATGGCGGTATGCGCTGGCGACAAATCCTCGGGTTCAACACGACCACCGGGGAAACTGATCTGCCCAGGATGATCGCGCAGGTGATCGGTACGCTGAGTCAACAAGACGAAAAAACCATCTGCGCGGGGTATCAGCGG
>CAYUYI010000040.1:1509-12060 GCA_964448995.1 uncultured Propionivibrio sp.
GGCAGACGTTTGCTGTCCAGGCTGGCGATCAGCGCCGCAGCCGATCCGACGACGCGCAGCAGAGTCTGGCGCTCGCTCATCAGAATTTCGAGTTCGCGGCGCAGCATGAGGATTTCCTGATCGCGATGAGGCATTGTCTTCTCCTTATAGTTGTAATCGTTCTAATAATTTTTCTTGAGCGTCATGGTGTCGCCATTGCGTTGCATTTCCATGCGATTCAGAAAACTCATACCAAGCAACACCACCGGCATGTCCTGTTGGTGGATCGTCGCATCCACATTATTCAGCACAATATCGCCCACTTTCACCGTATTGAGCTTGACGCGCGCTACCTGCGCCACACCGTTAGCCGTCTGCGTGTACCCGAGCTGCCCCATGGATGCATCAACACCGATTCGACGCGCATCGGAAGTACCGATCGAGATCATCGATGCGCCTGTATCGACGAGAAAACGCACCGATGTCCCGTTAATGCTGCCACGGGCCAAAAAATGTCCGGCCGCATCCGCCGTAAGCACGACGGTCGCAGGGCCACTCCCGGACGACTGCGAAGCGACGTTCTGGCCAACGCGCAACACCCGCTTCCGGCCGTCGACCTCAATCGTCGCCGTCTCACCCTCGATCGAAACAACCCGGACCCCCTCTTCGGTTCTGGCCCCAAGCAAAACAATACGCGGCGCACCGCCGTTGATCGTCAGCAGCGCCTTGCCCGGAAACAGTCCAGCGAGGCCAACATCAGCCGCTGCCGCGATCGACGTGAGGCAGAGGCAGGACAGCGCGGCGCCGATCAAATGAACGCCGCGCATTAACATCACAGAATTGCCGATCATGAAACCAGTCGCCATTTCGCGCTTCACCGACACCGAGGGACCAAGCTATTTTGCCACATTCCTCGACAATCGCTTGCTCCCGTGAGAACGCATCGCTACAGGGCGCCACCACCGAGATCCGGTGAATACCGGCAACGTCTGCGCTCCGCGCCGGATGGATCGATCAAGGGAGGTGAACAACGACGCCGCCGGAATCACTCCCTCGCCCCACTGATCCGCAACATCAATGCCAAAAACATGACGCGAATCGATTACATCCGCCGATCCACGACACGTGAACACGGCGGCAATCCCGGAGCCGAATGCCCGCAACTCGAACCCACTGTGTACCCGGCCTTAAACAGGCAGCATCAGCAGGGAAAGACATAAAAAAAGCGCAGACACGCCGCGCTTTTTTTCGATAGGCCAAGGTTCAGTCCTTGCGTTTGACCACCACGCACTGATAAACGCCGGCGAAGAACGTTTTCTTTTCCCAACTGAACTGATCGGCATTCTTGGCGTAATGGCTGATCTCGTTCTTCCACAGCGTTTCAGCAAAAGGCTCGAGCCACCGATTGACGACCTTCAGGATGTAACGGATCGGCTGCCACTTGGCGGGATTGTGGTAATCGACAAAAACGAGCTTCCCGCCCTTCGGTACTTGCTTTAGCAAGTTCTCGACGATTTCGTATTTTTTCTCTTCCGGCACTTCGTGCAGCAGGAAAAAGCTGCAGATCAGATCGTAGCTACCTTCGCCATAACCACTGAACTCAGCGGCATCACCACGAATGACCTTGGTCCAGTCCATGCCGGCCAGTTTGCGCGAGCCATGCTCGATCTGCACCGGCGTCACATCGGTCAGGTGGAACGCCCCCTTCGGACCGACTTTCTGTGCCACGCGTTTCACCAGATCGCCATAAACGTGCGCCACCTGCCAGACCTTCATCCCCGGTGTGATTTCGTTGAGATAGGCACGCATCAGGCGTTGATCGTTCAGGAAAAGCAAAATCCGAACGACGATATTCCGGTCCAAGGCCTGCACCCACTTGGGATCGACGTAGGCCCAGTCGTAAACTTCGGTCATGTAGGCCGGAACGCCGTCGTAGTAAGGATCGACGGAAAGGGTTGGATGATTGTTGGTCATGGAACTGTCTCAAAGCATGGGGAAACCCGAAGGGGCTGTCACCCTGCGGGTGGCAGACATAACAGCCGCGAAACTCGTTATTATCCGCGCCGTTACCTTACAGGTCAAACACTTGGCACTGGGAAGCACTCTCAATCGGGGAGGGGCGCGAACAGCGCGGCGATGTCTTCCTCTCCAAACTTGAGCTGGACGCCACGATCGTCGGAGAGAATGCCGTCCGCCAATTCGGCCTTGCGTTCCTGCAACGCCAGGATCTTCTCTTCGATACTGCCTGCCACGATAAGTTTGTAGACGAACACCCGTTTATCCTGCCCGATTCGGTGGGCACGGTCGGTCGCCTGATTCTCGACCGCTGGATTCCACCAAGGATCAAAATGAATCACGGTATCTGCTGCCGTCAGGTTGAGGCCAACCCCACCCGCCTTAAGACTGATCAGGAAAACCGGCACCTCGCAATTCTGGAAACGACGAACCGGCGTTTCACGATCGGTCGTGCTGCCGGTCAGCGTTACGTAATCGATCCCGACCCGTTTGAGTTCAGCTTCGATCAACGCCAACATGTGGGTGAACTGCGAGAACAGCAGAATACGTCGACCTTCCTCGACCTGCTCGGGCAGCATCGTCATCAGCAGATCGAGCTTGGCCCGTTCCTTGACCCGTTGTGCCAGCGGCGTCCTCACCAGGCGCGGATCGCAACACACCTGGCGCAACTTGAGCAACGCATCGAGAATGACAATCTGGCTGCGACCAAAGCCTTTGTTGACCACTTCCTCGCGCACCATCGCATCCATCGCCACGCGCACGGCCTCGTACAGATCGCGCTGTGCGCCGTTCAGTTCGACCTTGCGCACAATGATCGTTTTTTCCGGCAACTCGCGCGCGACCTCCTCCTTGCGCCGCCGCAGGACGAAGGGGCGCACTCGGCGCGCCAACAATTCCCGGCGCACCTCGTCCCCCTGCTTTTCGATCGGTACCCGCCAGTAGCGGGTGAAATTGGCGTTGGTTCCGAGAAATCCGGGCAACAGAAAATCGAACTGACTCCACAACTCGCCGAGATGGTTTTCCAGCGGTGTTCCGGTCAGGCACAGTCGATGTCGCGCATCAATCCGGCGTACTACCTCGGCGCCCTGGCTGCGTGCGTTCTTTACCGTCTGGGCTTCGTCAAGAATCAGCAAATGGTATTGATGCCGGGTCAGATCGGCGGCATCACGCCACAACAGCGGATACGTCGTCAGCACCACATCATGTTGCGAAATTTCCGAAAATCTCGCCTTACGCTCAGCACCATGCAGTGAAAGAATTGACAGCCCGGGCGCAAAACGCGCGGCTTCATTGCGCCAGTTGAAAATCAACGATGTCGGCAACACCACCAAGGCCGGTCGGTCGAGACGCCCCGATTCTTTCTCCAAAAGCAGATGCGCCAGTGCCTGCGCCGTTTTTCCGAGTCCCATGTCGTCGGCAAGGATGCCCGAAAGATTCTGCTCACGGAGGAATTGCAGCCAGGCCAACCCTTCTTTCTGGTAGGCGCGCAACTCAAGGCCAAGCGCCGCCGGCGGTTCCACGGAACCGACCCCCTGCGCCGCCAGTAACCGCTCAGCGAGCGCAACCACATCACTTTGCCCACTGAACTGCCAGCGGGTGGTATCACCGAGTTCAGCAAGACGACAAGTGTCAAAACGCGAAATGCGCAGCGTGTTGGCCGACGGAAATCCTTCGAACAGATCCATCAACGTCGCGGCCAGTGGTTTGATCCGCAACGCAGGTGCCCGAATGCGCCGACCCGCCGGGGTCATCAGCTCAATCATCTCCGCATCTTCGATACGATGCAGCGACATCGTATCGAGCCAACGACTGTCGCGCCGGAACAGCGACGCCAACAGGGGCGCCAACGCCAAACGCTCTCCCTCGACAACGATGCCCATGTCGAGGTCAAACCAGCCGCTGTCGGATTCGATCAGCTGAGCTTCCCACGCCTCAATTTCAAGCGCGTGATGCCGAAAATCATCATCGAATTCAACTTGCCAGCCGGCCTCGCGCAGGCGCGGCATCGCCTCCTGCATGAACGCTAACCAGTCACCTTCCCCTGATAGCGCATAGGTCCCCGCCGGAGGACTGCCATAAGCGAACAGGACATCGCCGGGAACTTCTTCGAAACCGCAATCCCGCAACACTGCCATCATTGCATTTTCTTGATCCGTACAACGAAATACCCGAACGGTCTCGCCATCAGACAAGCGAACATACTCGCGCTGATCCCCTGCGACGACATCAGCATCCTGATAACGAAAAACCGGGCGCGCGATATCAAAGCGGCCTCGCTGATTGCACTCGGGATAGCCGCGCCAAGCCGCGTGTCCATGCACACTGAGCGTTTGCAGCCGCAGCACGGCAACCGGGGTACAACGAATGGGACGGAACGCCGTGTAATCGAGAAATTCTGCAAGACGCGGCTCGCCTTCAGTCTTGCACAACATCCCAGCCACCTGTTCAGCTTCTCGCGCCGACAGCGATGGCATGGAAAAAATCTGCGCGATCGCTTCCGGATCCTCGTCAATTCTCAATTCACCGATCAGCCCGTCGTCGAGATCGATATACCAGGGAGAAATGAAGGGGATCACCAGACCGGCATCCGGGGTCGCAGCCAATGCCGGGCGATAGCGTCCGTAGCCGTCAGGCTGCCAGCAGAGCTTCGCAGGCCGTGGTTCGGCCAGCACCAGCGGAGCAAGATCGCTCGCCGGGCACAAACGGCCTGTTGCCGCCATCCGTCTCAGAATCTCGCTGCCATGCTGAGCTTCCAGGCCAAAAGCACGCAAGCCTCTGTCATGACCACGCTCCGACCAGATCAGACGAAGGATGTCCACATCCTCTTCGCCAACGAAAGGCGGTGGCTTGGTCAGCGCCCGGTCAAAATCCCACCATGCCTCTGCGCTCTCCGGATCACGCCCCCTGAGAACCGAAACACCGAATGCCGTCGCCTCCGAATTCCAGTGCAGCAAGTAAAACAGCTGGCTACGCCCGCCCGAGACACGGATTGTCGTCTTGCTAACAGCATGGGAGACACGGCGCAACTCCTCGGCCCACGAGAGGGCACCAGGGCTATAGATTTCCACTTCGGCAGTACTTTCAACAATCTCGGAGGCCATGAATCACACTACGCTGTCGAGGCCGCTTCGGCGCGCCTCCGCTGGAAAACCGCACTCAATCGCGGAAGTTGCCCGCCTTGATCGGGAAATCGGTAACACTCTTGTTCACTAGTGCAATACAGGCCTGCAAGTCGTCACGCTTGGCACCGGAGACACGCACGGAATCCCCCTGGATCGTAGCCTGCACCTTGACCTTCGAATCTTTGACCAGCTTGACGATTTTCTTCGCCAGTTCGGCCTCGATCCCGATCTTGATTTTCAATTCCTGCTTGACCTTGTTGCCGGAAACTTTCTGCACCGGTTGATGGTCGAGCCGCTTGACGCTTTCCTTTTCCTTCTTTTCCATCGCCGGGAAAAGGATGTCCTTGATCTGGTCGAGTTGAAAATCCGAATCACCATACAGCGTGATGAGCTTATCCTTGTCGTTCAGTTCGACTTTGGCCGAGGTACCCTTAAAATCATAGCGCGCATCAATCTGGCGGCTGACGACATCAACGGCGTTTTTCAACGCCACCATGTCGGCTTCGGAGGAAAAATCAAAACTGGGCATGGTAGCTCCTTTGACAGATTTGGACTCAAACGTTCATCGAGGCTCGAGAGAAGCCCGTTGCGCCAAGCCGGGCGCGCGAATCACCCGAAGTGACAGACGTAGTGGTACGGCTCCTCGCACGTAATCTCGAACGATGAATTTCCCGGCACGTTGAACGACTGGCCTGCCGCATAGGTTTGCCAATCGCTCTCCCCTTTCAGTCTAACTTTGCACGAACCGCCAACGCCTTCCATGATTTCCGGCACACTGGTGGTGAAAGTCAGGGATGCCGGCAGGATGACGCCAACGGTTTTCTTCGTCCCATCGGCGAATTGCACGGAATGACTGACGCACTTGCCGTCGAAATAGACATTGGCCTTTTTGACCACGCTGACATTGTCGAATTGCGACATGATTACATCCCCCAGACTTTTTGAATGACAAACTTGGCCACGAAGCCGAGCATGCCGAACGACAGCACAAAGAAAAGAACAACCGTTCCGGCCTTGCCAGCCTTCGACTTCCAAGCCAACTCACCGATAACGAAGAGCATATAGAGCATGAACGCGGCAATTCCGAAGGTCATGCCAAATGCTGCCACCTGCTCCTCAGTCAATCCAAACATTCGCGCCGATCAGATCCGAAATATCGTGTCCCGTGTATCGCTACGAACCGACACGGCCAATGACCAGAAACTCCATCAACGCCTTTTGCACATGGAGCCGATTCTCGGCTTCGTCCCAGACCGCGCTTTGTGGCCCGTCGATCACTTCTGCTGCTACCTCCTCGCCACGATGCGCAGGCAAACAATGCAAGAAGATGGCATCCGACTTGGCCACGCGCATCATTTCAGCATCGACCTGAAAGTCAGCGAACGCGCGCAGGCGCGCTTCGTTCTCGGCTTCGAAGCCCATCGACGTCCACACATCCGTGGTCACGATATCGGCGCCCTTCGCCGCTGCCATCGGGTCGGCAAACCAGGCAAAGTGACTACTGTCCTTCAATCCAGCAAGTTCCGGCTTGATTTCGTAACCCGCCGGTGTCGAGACATGAACCTTGAAATCCAACACTTCGGCAGCTTGTAACCAGGTGTAGCACATGTTGTTGGAATCACCGATCCAGCATACCGTTTTCCCCCGGATCGGACCACGCTGTTCGATATAGGTATAGATGTCAGCCATGATCTGACACGGGTGAAACTCGTTGGTCAGGCCATTGATCACCGGGACACGCGAATTCGCCGCCAGACGCTCGACGATCGTCTGTTCGAAGGTACGAATCATGATCAAGTCACACATCCGCGACATCACCTGGGCCGCATCTTCCACCGGTTCTCCGCGCCCCAACTGCGAATCGCGCGTATTCAGATAAATTGCGGCGCCGCCCAGTTGCTGTACACCCGCTTCGAAAGAGAGTCGCGTACGCGTGCTGGCCTTCTCGAAGATCATCACGAGCGTACGATCAGCCAGCGGCCAGTAACGCTTGTAGGCTTTGAACTGTTCCTTGATCCAACGCGTCCGCTCGAACAAGTAATCGAATTCTTCACGCGTGAAATCCTTGAACTGCAGGAAATGCCTGACAGATGCTTTACTCGTCGCCATATCGGACTCCACTCAAGCCGTCAGAAACAAACGAATCAGCGAAGATAGCCGGACAACCAGTTCCCTAGCTTCTTCCGCGCTGAATGTCAGCGGTGGCAGCAAACGCACAACCTTTTCTGCAGTCACGTTGATCAGCAAACCCTCTGACAGACCACGTGTAACGAGTTCACTGCACGGACGATCCAGCTCGATGCCGATCATCAATCCCCGACCGCGAATCTCTACGACGCCCTTGGCATCTGCCAGCGCCACAGCCAATTCATCGCGAATGAGCTGGCCGATCTCGATCGCATTGTCGATCAACCGATCACGCTCGATCACGTGCAGGGTAGTCAGCGCGGCAGCCATCGCCAATTGATTCCCACCGAACGTCGATCCATGATTTCCCGGCCCGAACAATCCAGCAGCTTTTCCGCCAGCGAGGCAGGCGCCGACCGGAACGCCACCCGCCAACCCCTTGGCCAGAGTCACGACATCCGGCAGGATTCCCGAATGCTGGTAGCCGAACCAGGTACCAATCCGCCCCATGCCGCACTGCACCTCATCACAGATCAGCAACCATCCCTGCTCATCGCAAAGCCTGCGCAATTCCTGCAGGTATTCGGCACTGGCCATGTGAATGCCACCTTCGCCTTGCAAAACCTCGAGCATGACGGCAACGACGGAAGGATTGTGCTCAGCCACGGCACGCACAGCCGAAAGATCATTGAATGGCACGCGCACGAAACCCGAAACCAGCGGTTCAAAACCGGCCTGGGTCTTGCGGTTTCCAGTCGCTGATAACGTCGCCAGCGTCCGGCCGTGGAATGCTTTCTCCATCACGATGATCGCCGGATTGTCGATGCCGCGTTGATGGCCGTAGAAGCGAGCCAACTTGATTGCGGCCTCATTCGCTTCACAACCGGAGTTGCAGAAGAAAACCTCTTGCAGGCCGGACAACGTCGCAAGTTTATCCGCCAACTGCTCCTGCTGTGGCATGCGGTATAGGTTGGAGGTATGCAGCAATCTTCCCGCTTGCGCAGAAATTGCCACGACCAGATCAGGATGATTGTGGCCCAACGTCGATACCGCGATCCCGGACAGACCGTCGAGATAGATCTTCCCGTCGGTATCGGTCACCCAACTGCCCTCGCCGTGGCTGAACGCGACGGGTAACCGGGCATAAGTATTCATCACATGAGACATAGCCAACCCCTGGCACCCCTAGACGGGGTTCTGAAATTGAAACGGCGGCTTGCGCCGCCGGAAGAACCACGCATACCACGCACAAACCGAGCCGGAATCAAGAACAGAACCGTTCGGCAAGAGGGGGATTTTAGGGGAAATTGCCACGCTTGTATAGGCAACATCCTTGTATTCGTGATGACCAGAGCAGGCTACAATGAGTCATGCGCATTGCCGTTTTCAACCAAAAAGGCGGCGTTGGTAAAACCACCACGACGCTCAACCTCGCCGCCGCCACGATTCGCGACGGAGGGCAGCCGCTACTGCTCGACCTCGACCCGCAATGCCATCTGTCGAGCATTCCCGATGCCGTGCCGCAAGACGCCACCCGCAGCCTCTTCGGCTTCTATCAAGGCATTCGCGGACTGGACGCATTGACACTCTCTTGGGAGGGTATCGGCCGGTTAATTCCTTCCCACCAGCAGCTCATCAAGGTTGATTCGATCTTCGGCAAAGGCCCGACCATCCTCAACAAACTGCGCAGCGGGCTGGAAGCGCTGGAGGAATCAATTCCCGGACAAGCCGCCCAGAACACTTTCATCGATTGCTGCCCTTACGTTGGCGTTCTCTCGCTCAATGCAATCTTTGCCTGCGACCTGCTCGTCATTCCGATCTCGGCCGACTATCTGTCACTGCAAGCGGCCGAACAGATGACCCGGACGCTAGCCATTCTTGAACCCGTTCTCAAGCGCCGTATCGAGCGACGCTATCTACTGACCCGTTTCGATCGCCGGCGCAAGATGAGCAACGATGTCGAGCGTAAGCTACGTGAACGTTATGATGGCGAGGTATTTTCCTCCGTAATTTCGGAAAACGTCGCTGTCGCGGAGAGTCCGGCACGCCGCCGCGATGTCTTCAGCCACAACGCCGGCAGCCAAGGTGCGCGGGATTATCAGAACCTCTATTTCGAACTACAGGACAAAGGGCTGCTGAGTCTTACCTCGACCAGCAAACCATTCGAACGCTACCCGGCCGTTCCGCCGGACGACACGCCCGAAATCAGATCCACGACATCCTCGTAGGTCAGGAGGCCGTTACGCAGCGATGGCGCCGCCTGGCGCCGTGATTCGAGGATTTCGCAGCCCAAATAGATCTGACGCAATTTTCTTTCTGCATCCGGCTCGTCTCTGCCAAAGATCGACAGATTGTCGACGATCGCTCCGCTCCGCGTCCGGATACGGAAACCGTATTTCGCAGATGCCGACGACTGATGCATAAATCGCCTCAAGATCAGATAGATAGTTTGATTATATGCTCCAAATTATACAAAATCGAGACAACTATCTATTTTTTCTGCAAATATCGATAAAACCACGCGATGGAGCATCAAAAACAAAAACGGCGCCCGAAGCGCCGTTTTCTGCTTAATCGCGAACCTAGAAGATCAGGCAGCGAGCGCCTTGATCTGTGCCGACAGGCGGCTCTTGTGGCGAGAAGCCTTGTTTTTGTGCACGATTTTTTTGTCGGCGATACGGTCGATCACCGAAACCGATTCCTGATAGATGCTCTGAGCCGCTGCCTTGTCGCCGGCGACAATCGCCTTCTGAACACGCTTGACGGCCGTGCGCAGCGTCGAGCGCAGGCTGGCGTTGTGGGCGCGTTGCTTGACGGCTTGGCGGGCGCGCTTACGCGCTTGTGCGCTGTTGGCCATGGATTTCTGTTCCTAAAAAGGTGAAGCGTTAATCGAAAGCGCGGGAGTTTACAACGATTCATTCCTCAACGCAAGATTTTTTCTTCTCGCAACCATTTTATCAATTTCACGCCACCGGCCAATCCGGCTAAGATGGCAAATTCTCGCCATACCCGAAGAACCATGAACCTCCTCAAGGCCCTCGCCACCGTCAGTGGCATGACCCTGCTTTCACGCATTCTCGGCTTCGTGCGCGACTTCGTCATCGCGCGGATTTTCGGCGCGGGGATGATGACTGACGCCTTCTTCGTCGCCTTCAAGCTCCCCAACCTGCTGCGCCGACTCTTCGCCGAAGGCGCCTTCTCACAGGCATTCGTACCGATTCTTGGCGAATACAAAAACAAACGCGGTGACACCGAGACCCGTCGACTCGTAGACCACGTCACCACCCTGCTGTTTCTGATACTCATG
>CAYUYI010000041.1:0-12033 GCA_964448995.1 uncultured Propionivibrio sp.
GGCAGGTCGGCCTGCAAGGCCGTCAGGACGGCTTCGTAGAGCAGCTTCTCGCGGGCCAGCGCGCGGTCCTGCGCGGAGAGCGCCTTGTCCTCGAAAGTTTTCAGTTCCGGCGTGATGTAGCGTTCAGCATTCTTCAGCGTCTGGCGTCGGCGGTAGTCGTCGGGCACCTTGGCGGCGTGGGCGTTGGTGATCTCGATGTAGAAGCCGTGCACGCGGTTGTATTCGACCTTGAGGTTGGCGATGCCGGTGCGTTCGCGCTCGCGGGCTTCCAGTTCAACGAGGTAGGCGCCGCAGTTGTCGTTGATGCCGCGCAGTTCGTCGAGGTCGGCGTCGTAGCCGCCGGCGATGACGCCGCCTTCGCGCAGCAGTGTGGACGGTTCCGGCAGGATGGCGCGGGAGAGCAGGTCGAGCGCGGCGTCGGGCGTCGCCAGTTCGCCGAGCAGTTCCTGGAGCAGCGGCGCGTCAGCGCCCATCAGCGGGTTGCGCAGTTCGACCAGCCGGTGCAGGCTGTCGCGCAGGCTGGAGAGGTCACGTGGGCGGGCGCTGTACAGCGCAATACGACCGGCGATGCGCTCGATGTCGGCGAAGCCGCGTAATGCCTGACGAACTTCGCGCAATCGCTGTCCGCCTTCGTCGATCAGCGTTTCAATCGCCGCGTGGCGTGCCGCCGGGATTGCCGGGTCGCGCAGCGGGTGGTGCAGCGCGTGGCGCAGGGCGCGCGAACCCATCGAAGTGACACAGGTATCGAGCAGGCTGAACAGCGTTGGCGAGGACTGGCCGCGCAGCGTCTCGGTCAGCTCCAAATTGCGCCGCGTGGCGGTGTCGAGGCCGAGATAGCTGCCGTCGCGCTCGACGGTCAGCGCCTGCACGTGCGGCAGTGCACGCGTCTGCGTTGCCTGGGCGTAGCGCAGCAGCGCGCCGGCGGCGGCGATGGCTGGATCGAGTTCATCGGCGCCGAAACCCGAGAGCGAGGCGGTCTTGAAGTGCGCGCACAGTTCCCGTTTTGCCGCTTCGCTATCGAAATGCCAGTCGGGCTGACGCGTCAGCGCGGCTTCTGGCGCGAACGGCAGTTGGAGACTGTCCGGTACGACGATTTCAGCCGGGCGGATGCGTTCGATCGTCGCCGCGAGTTTTCCCGGTGGAACTTCGCAGACGCGAAACTCGCCACTGGCGAGGTTGAGCCAGGCGAGGCCCGCGCCGTGGCGCGAGGCGGTCAGCGCCATCAGCAGCGAATCGCGCTTGTCGTCGAGCAGCGCTGCGTCTGTCAGCGTGCCGGGCGTGACGATGCGTGACACGGCACGCTCGACTGGCCCTTTGCTGGTTGCCGGATCGCCAACTTGTTCGCAGATCACCACCGACTCGCCGAGTTTGACGAGGCGCGCGAGGTATTGCTCGACGGCGTGGTAGGGGACGCCGGCCATCTTGATCGGCACGCCGGCACTCTGGCCGCGCGTCGTCAGGGTGATGTCGAGCAGGCGTGCGGCTTTCTCGGCATCTTCATAGAACAGCTCGTAGAAATCGCCCATCCGATAGAAAAGCAGCAGGTTCGGATAGTGTGCCTTTAGCCCGAGATATTGCTGCATCATCGGGGTGTGTTTTTCCAGGGCGATTTTGTCGGTTTGCGTGTTCGTCATGGGCAAATGGGTTGGGAGGGACGGGCGCCAATCAGGATCGCCTTCATGGCGGGGACTGCATCTTACCAGTCCGCTCTCGCCGGGTCTAAGGTCGATTTGAAAGTGAGGCATGGATGCGTCAGGGCGCCGTTTGGCGACGCCGTATTCAGCGGCTAGTATGAAATCAACGGCAGCCTCGTCAGGCTGAAAAATGAAAGGAATCGCCATGGCCGTCCTCAAAGCGCTTGAGGTTGAGAAACTGTATCGGCGATGCGATCCGGTGTTGCTGGGTTTTCGGACGACAGCGGAGTTGTCGGCGACAATCGAGATTATCGGTCAGGAACGGGCCGTCGATGCGATCAAATTCGCCATTGAGATGGCGCAGCCGGGGTTCAATCTGTTCGTTCTCGGGGATCCGGGGAGCGGTCGGCATTCCGTCGTCCGGCGCTTGCTGGAAGGGCGTGCGGCGCAGGAAGCCGTGCCCAGCGACTGGTGCTACATCAATAACTTTACCGAGGCGAACCGGCCGCGTCTGCTTCAGGTTCCAGCGGGGCGCGGGGCGCAGTTGAAACGCGACATGCAGCAGTTCGTCGCCGAACTCTCGAAAGCTATTGAATCGGCCTTTGAGAGCGACGAATACCGCCTGCGCCTGGAAGCCATCAACAATGCGCTCAAGGAGAAGGAAGAGAGCGCGCTTCAGCGCTTGGGCAAGGCGGCGATGGGGAACGGAGTCGTTTTGCTGCGAACCCCGCACGGATTTGCGTTTGTGCCGGCGTCAGGCGATGAGGCGATGGCGCATGAAGCGTTCGAGAAGCTGACAGACGAGGAGAAGGCCCGCTTCGCCGGATTGATCGAGGATTTCGGCGAGCAACTGAAACAGTTGATGTTGCAAGTGCCGCGCTGGCGTCGCGATGCGCAGGTCCAGATCAAGGAGGCCAGCCGTGAATTCCTGAGTTTGTCGGTGGGTCACCTGATCGACGAGTTACGCGAGCACTGGGCCGAATTGCCCGAGGTTCTGGCTTTTCTCGACGATGTGCAGAATGACGTGATCGAGGAGGGCGAGCAACTGCGTGAGCAGTCGAAATCGGAGGGCGACGCTTCCGGCAATACGATCAGCGGTGGGTTGTCGACCTTGCGCTATCAGGTGAATCTATTGGTCGATCATTCGAATGGCCAGGCGGCGCCGGTCGTGTATGAAGACAACCCGATCTACCCGAATCTGGTCGGTCGCGTCGATCATATCGCCCAGATGGGTACGTTGCTGACGAACTTTACGCTTATCAAACCCGGCGCGCTGCAGCGCGCCAATGGTGGCTATCTCATGCTGGATGCGTTGAAGTTACTCCTTCAGCCGTATGCCTGGGAGGGGTTGAAGCGTGCGTTGCAATCGAATCAGGTGCGTATTGAATCACTCGGGCAGGCGTGGGGGCTGGTCAGCACGATCTCGCTGGAACCGGAGCCGATGCCGTTGACGGTTAAGGTGGTGCTGATCGGTGAGCGGCGCATCTACTATCTGCTGAAAGCGCTCGATCCCGATTTTGCCGATCTGTTCAAGATCCCGGCGGATTTCGAGAGCGAACTGCCGCGCGACGACGAAAACCCCCGTTTGTTTGCCGAATATCTCGCCACGCTGATCCGGTCAAACGGCTTGCGACCGTTTGACCGCGAGGCGATTGCGCGCATCATCGAACAGGGAGCGCGCGTTTGCGAGGACGCCGAGCGTCTGACCGCCAATCGTCGGCAGATGACGGATCTTTTGCAGGAAGCCGATCATTGGGCGGGCAAGGCCGGCGTGACTGAAGTAACGCGTGAGTTCGTCGAGAAAGCGTTGGCTGCGCAGATTCGCCGCGTGGACCGGATTCGCAGCAAGTATCACGAGGCAATTTTGCGCGAGACGCTGCTGGTCTCAGTGAGTGGCAGCCGCGTCGGGCAGGTGAACGGGCTGGCCGTGCTCTCGCTCGACGACTTCATGTTTGCTCATCCAGTTCGCATTACCGCCACCGCACGGGTGGGCGAGGGCGACGTGATCGACATCGAGCGCGAAGCGGAACTGGGTGGGGCAATTCATTCCAAGGGCGTCATGATCCTGACGGCCTTTCTCGGTGCCCGCTACGCGCGTACGGTGCCGTTGTCGCTCTCTGCCAGCCTTGTTTTCGAGCAGTCCTACGGTCCGATCGAGGGGGACAGCGCCTCGATGGCGGAATTGTGTGCGCTACTTTCCGCCTTGTCCGGCGTGCCGATCCGGCAATCGTTGGCGATGACCGGTTCAGTGAATCAGTTCGGCGACATGCAGGCGATCGGTGCCGTCAATGAGAAGATCGAAGGCTTTTTCGACATCTGTTGCGCACGCGGCCTGAGTGGCGATCAGGGCGTTATCATCCCCGCCGCGAACGTCAAGCATCTCATGCTGCGTGAGGATGTGGTCAAGGCGTGTGCTGACGGGCAGTTCCGCATTTATGCCGTGAGCCGCGTCGATGAGGCGATCGAATTATTGACCGGGCTGCCAGCCGGCGAACCGGATGCCGGTGGCGGTATGCCGGAAAACTCGGTCAATGCCCGTGTTGCAGCGCAGCTGGCGGAACTGTCGTGCGCACGTCGGGCATTTTCTGCCGACCGTCATGGGGCGGACGAACGCCTGGCATCCGGCGAGTCCGAGAAACCGGGCCGCGGGCGCGATCCGGTTTAGCCCGGCCGTTGATCGACTTGCTCGGCCAGCGCATGTAGCGTCGGCGAAACACTTACCGGATATGCGCCCGTCGCGAGGCCTCGACACGCAACTGGCAGCAGGGCCAGTTGGGCGCGGGCGTAGTCGCGTATCTGGGCCAGCGGCAATTGCGCAGCGCGCCGTTTCCCCTGATGCATGACACAACTCAGGAGCGGCGTGCCATTGGCGTGCTCCTCTTCCAACGTAATGGTGTCGCCGATCATGATGCCATCCGGTCCGTACTGGCGGTAGACCTGTTTGCGCCCCGGCCAGCTCGCTTTGCCCTCCGATCGTTTGCGTCGTGCTGTCGTGGCGTATTCCTGCAGTTTGTAGGCGCATTCGAGGTAAGGACAGTCATTCGATGTGTTCATGCGGGTACCGACGCCGAAACCGTCGATCGGTGCCTGATTGGCCAGCAGTCGATGTATTTCGTATTCATCGAGATTTCCGCTCGCGAAAATGCGGACATTTGTCAGGCCACCGGCGTCGAGGATTGCGCGCACGCTCGCCGCGTTGCGGCCAAGATCTCCGCTGTCAATCCGCACGGCCTGGACGGCGATACCGGCATCGGCAAGGCGGCGAGCCAACGGGATGATGTCGCGGGCGGCCGCCTCGGTATCGTAAGTGTCGATGAGCAACGTGGTCGCATTCGGGTGGGAGTGGGAAAAATCCTCGAATGCCGCAACTTCGTTGTCGTGGGCCTGGATGAACGAATGTGCCATGGTGCCGAAGAGCGGGATATCCCAGCGCATGCCGGCCTGCACGTTCGACGAGCCGTCGAATCCGGCAAGATAGCTGGTGCGAGCCGATAACATGCCGGCCTCGCCGCCATGCGCACGCCGCAGACCGAAATCGACCACCAGTTTTTCCGGCGCAACCAGGCGAACGCGTGCCGCTTTCGTGGCAATCAGAATCTGAAACTGCAACAGGTTGATGATGCGCGTTTCGACGAGTTGGGCTTCGCGCAATGGTGCGACAACCCGCAGGATCGGCTCGTCGGCGAAAAACGGTGTGCCCTCGGGCATGGCCCAGACGTCACCGGTAAATTGCATATCAGCCAGTGACTTGACGAAATCCGGAGAGAAGCGTCCGCACGTTGCCAGCCAGTCCAGTTCTTGTGGCGTGAAATGCAGGTTTTCAAGATAATCCAACACTTGCTCGAGGCCGGCGGCTAGCAGGAAGTTGCGATTCTCGGGCAGTCTGCGGACGAAGAACTCGAAAACGGCGGTTTCGTTCATGCCGCGGTCAGCGTAGGCCTGCAGCATCGTGAGTTGGTAAAAGTCAGTCAGTAACGCGCTTTCATCGGCAATCGTCAAGGTCATTCCTCCTGAATCGTGGCGCCGGCCTCAAGCATCGTTGCGATGGCGCGCGCTCCGTCGCCTGGACGGACGTTTACGGCGCGAATCGCGCTCGTTAAAAGGACGACATCATAGCCCAGGCGCAGCGCATCCAGAACGGTGTTGAGGACGCAATAATCGGTGGCCAGTCCGCCGACAAGGACCCGGCGAACGCGAGCCTGCTGGAGCCGATGGGCGAGGTCGGTATTGCCGAATCCGGAGTACGCGTCGGTGTCGTGCGTGGTGGCTTTACTGACGACGTCGGCATCGCATGGCAATTTCAGGTGGTCGGCAAACTGGGCGCCCATCGTGTTGGCGACACAGTGTGAGGGCCAGGGACCGCCCTGCGCCTTGAACGAGCAATGATCGGGCGGGTGCCAGTCGCGGGTGGCGAAGACGGGCAGGCGGTTTGCCGCAAAACGTTCGATCCACTGATTGAGCGGTGGCAGTACGCTGTCACCGTCGGGAACAGCCAAGCTGCCTCCCGTCAGGAAATCGTTTTGAACGTCGACGATGAGCAGCGCATCGCCTTGCTGGAGTTGAATTTTCATGTTGTTCCCACCGAAATGCTGTACACAGAAACCAGCGCGGATTATAGATCGCGCATCTCGGGGGGCTTGGTATGTCGTGGTATTCCCGGCGGTGGCCGGGAATGATAGCTATGCCTGGAGGGCCGGGGTGCGGTATCCGTCGACCACTTGCACGATCTGCGAGAAAACTTTGGGCGTGCCGGCGATCAGGTTGCCGGTCTTGAAATAGTCTTCGCCGCCAGTCAGGTCACCGACCAGGCCGCCTGCTTCGGTAATGAGCAACAAGCCGGCTGCCATGTCCCACGGCGCCAGGCCAATCTCCCAGAAACCATCGAGACGTCCGCAGGCAACGTAGGCAAGGTCGAGCGCCGCAGAGCCGGCGCGTCGGACGCCGGAACTCTTCTGGGTAAATTCCTTGAAGAGCTTGAGGTAGGTATCGATGTGGTCGAAAACACGGAACGGAAACCCGGTACCGATCAGTGCGTTTTCGAGTTTCAGACATTTCGAAACACGGATACGGCGTTCGTTCAGGAATGCGCCGCCACCCTTGCTGGCCGTAAACATCTCGTTACGCATGGTGTCATAGACCAGCGCCTGATTCATCTGTCCCTTGTAGGCAAGACCAATCGAAATGGCGTATTGCGGGAAGCCGTGGATGAAATTGGTCGTTCCGTCGAGCGGGTCGATGATCCACTGGTAGTCGTTGCCGGCACCGTTGCCGGCGGTCAGGCCAGACTCTTCTGCTAGAATTCCGTAGTCGGGATAAGCCTCGCGCAGCACTTCGATAATGGCGGCTTCTGCGGCCTTGTCGACTTCGGTGACGAAATCGTTTTGCTGCTTGGTGGTGACGTGCAGGTGTTCGAGATCCTGCGAGGCGCGATTGATGATCTGGCTGGCCCGGCGCGCGGCCTTGACCATGATGTTGAGGGCTGGATGCATGGCGTATCTTTAAAGAGTCCGTCGGTTGGCCGGAATGGTCCGGTTTGTCCGAATCGTTTGTGGAATCCCCTATTTTAATATGAATCAATCGCCTGCGTCTTCGTCTTCGCCATTTTCCGACCTGCTTGGTCGGGTACGTATCGTTCTTTCGCATCCGAGTCATCCGGGAAACATCGGCGCGGCGGCGCGTGCCATGAAGACGATGGGGCTGTCGCGTTTGATCCTGGTCAATCCCGCCCGCTTTCCGCATGAGGAGGCCGTTGCACGAGCAGCCGGGGCAGAGGATGTTCTGGCTTCCTGTCAAATCTGTGGGACGCTCGACGAAGCACTTTCGGGGACGGTTTTTGCGCTGGCACTTTCGGCCCGGCATCGCAATCTTGGTCCCGAACCCCTGCAGGCGAGAGAAGGCGCTGCGCTGGCTTTGGCGCGTGCTGTCGCCGGCGAAATCGCACTGGTGTTCGGCAACGAAACGCGTGGCTTGCCCAACGAAGAAGTCTTGCGTTGCCAACGCACCGTGTTCATTCCGGCCAATCCTGGCTATACCTCACTCAACCTGGGCGCGGCGGTCCAGGTTCTGTGCTATGAGCTGCGAATGGCGGCCTTTGCCGAGCGGCCGCCGGTAATGACGCGCACGGTTCCTTTCGAATCCCCGCCGGCCACACACGACGAGATCGAACGTTTTTATGTTCACTTGGAATCGGTGATGGTCGAGAGCGGGTTTCATAATCCCCAAAAACCCAAGCGATTGATGCCCAAGCTGCGTCGGCTTTTTGGGCGCGCTGCGCTCGAGCGCGACGAAATCAATATCTTGCGCGGTATTCTCGACGCCGTGCAGCGACGATCCCGTTGACATCCCGTCGGGGCGTTCCGGTGTCGGGTTTAATGGTTGATAAAAAAAGTCGGGTATTGTAAAATAGCCGCGTTCCGCTTGTGGAGATTCAGCCTCATGTTTAGCCGACTTCGTGAAGATGTCCGTTCGGTTTTTGATCGGGATCCCGCTGCCCGTTCGTCGTGGGAGGTACTCACGTGTTATCCGGGCATTCATGCGGTGACGGTCCACCGTCTTTCCCACTGGTTCTGGATTCGTGGTTTTCGGTGGTTGGGGCGTTTTACCTCGCATTGCGCGCGCTTCCTGACAGGCATTGAGATTCATCCGGGGGCCACGATCGGTCGCCGGTTTTTCATCGATCACGGAATGGGCGTGGTGATCGGCGAAACCGCGGTGATCGGCGACGACGTGACGCTCTATCATGGCGTGACGTTGGGGGGGACTTCCTGGAATAAGGGGAAGCGTCATCCCACGCTGGAGGATGGTGTGGTCGTCGGGGCAGGCGCGCAAATTCTGGGGCCAATCACCGTCGGTGCGCGTGCCAAGGTCGGGTCCAATGCCGTCGTGGTCAAGGACGTGCCGTCCGAGACGACGGCGGTCGGTAATCCGGCGCGGATCATCGATTCCGAACAGGCTCAGAAACGTGAGGAAAAGGCCGGTCAAATGGGATTTTCCGCCTATGCGTTGGCAGGCAAGCAGGATGATCCTTTGGCGAAGGCAATCCACGGGTTGCTCGATCACGCGGTTGAAACCGACCGGCGCCTCGAATTGCTGCTGCAGCGGCTCGAAGCGACAGGCGTTTGTCTGGAGGACGAACTCGCCACGGCTGACAAGTTTGACCCCAAATACCTGAGTAAAATAGTTGACTAATAACGATTGGGCTCTGTATAGTTGAGTCGAATGATCGGGTATTTACAGGAGGAACCATGCGACTGACCACCAAAGGACGTTTCGCTGTCACGGCAATGATCGACTTGGCACTGCGCAGTGGGGAAGGGCCAGTAACGCTTGCCGGAATCAGCGAACGGCAGAAAATTTCGCTTTCCTATCTCGAACAACTGTTCGGCAAGTTGCGCCGTCACGGCCTTGTTGACAGCGTTCGCGGACCTGGGGGGGGCTACTGTTTGGCTCGGCCCGGCAACCAGATTACGGTGACCGATATTGTGCGTGCGGTGGACGAACCGCTGGATGCCACGCAATGCGGCGGGCACGAGAATTGTCGCGATGAGGAACGTTGCATGACGCACGATCTGTGGGCGACGCTCAATACCAAGATGTATGAGTACCTGTCGTCGGTGACGCTCGCGAATTTGGTCGAAAAGCAGTTGCGCAAGCTGGGTAACAATCTTTCTGTCCTTAAAGACGAGCGTCAAACGGCGGGTGGCCGTTCGCGGACGCTGTCGGTGGTGGCCTGACCTTAAAAATGTTTGCGCCTGTGTACCTTGACCATAATGCGACGACACCATTGGAACCGGCGGTTCTGGAGGCGATGATGCCGTGGTTGTCGCTACAGTTCGGCAATGCGTCGAGTCGCCACGAGTACGGGCGCGCAGCACGGCGGGCGATTGACGAAGCGCGGGCGAGCGTGGCGGCTGCCGTTGGTGCTCATGCGACAGAAGTGGTCTTCACCAGCGGTGGTTCCGAGGCGAATAACCTGTTCATCAAGGGGGCTGCTGCCTGCTTGAGGACGGGGTTGGTGGCCGTGAGCGCCATCGAGCATCCGTGCGTAATCAAACCCGTGGAGCAACTGCGGCGGCAGGGTTGGAACGCCCTTTCCTTGGCGGTCGATGGCGACGGGCGGGTTGACCCAACGGTATATCGTGATGCCATGGCGAAAAGGCCGAAACTGGTTTCCGTGATGCTCGCCAACAATGAAACAGGTGTGATTCAGGATGTGTTTTCGTTGGCCGAACAAGCACGTGCGGCGGGCGCCGTCTTCCATACGGATGCAGTGCAGGCGGTTGGAAAGCTGCCGGTCGATTTTCGCGCGCTCAATGCGGCGGGTGTGCTCGGGATGACAGTCTCTGCACACAAAATCGGCGGGCCGAAAGGTGCCGGTGCCTTGGTCATCGACAAGCGCGTCGAATTGGAACCTTTGATTGCTGGCGGTGGTCATGAACGAGGGATACGGTCGGGAACCGAGAATGTGGCGGCGATCGTTGGGTTTGGTGTGGCGTGCGAGTTGATGGGCCGGCGGTCTGGCCAAGTTGCGGCGAAACTCGAGTTGTTACGCGAGCGACTGGAGCAAGGCATCGGTCAGATTGGCGCGACAGTGTTTGGTGCTTCAGCGCGGCGATTGTCAAATACGCTGTATTTCGCGTTTCCGGGTATCGAAGGGGAGACGCTGGTGGGGCAACTCGATCGCGCGGGGTTCGCCGTTGCGAGTGGTTCAGCGTGTTCGAGCGCCAATCCGGAGCCTTCGCCTGTGCTACAGGCCATGGGGGTCGAACCGGGGTTGGCGCGTGGTGCGGTTCGGGTCAGCCTGGGGGCGGCGAATACGGCACAACAGATTGAGGATTTTTTATTGACTTTGCAGCACACCGTATCGAAACTGCGGCGATTGTCCGCGATTGCGGTTTGATGCTTATTACGGAGTGATACCCATGTTGAAACTGCCCATTTATCTGGATAACTCGGCAACGACGCCAGTGGATCCGCGCGTGGCAGAAAAAATGATTCCCTATCTCGTCGAGAAGTTTGGCAACCCCGCTTCCCGCTCGCACGCATTTGGCTGGGAGGCCGAGGCAGCTGTCGAAGAAGCGCGTGAGCAGGTAGCAAAACTTGTGAATGCTGACTCGAAGGAAATCGTCTGGACTTCCGGCGCGACCGAATCGGACAACCTGGCGATCAAAGGGGCTGCCAATTTCTACTCGGGCAAGGGCAAGCACCTGATTACGCTTAAAACTGAGCACAAGGCGGTACTCGACACCTGTCGTGAGCTTGAGCGTCATGGATTCGATGTGACGTATCTCGATGTTCAGGAGAACGGTTTGATCGACCTTGAGGGACTGAAGGCCGCGATTCGTCCGGATACCATCCTGATCTCGGTGATGTTCGTGAACAATGAGATCGGCGTGATCCAGCCGATCGCCGAAATTGGCGAGATTTGCCGCGAGAAAGGCATCATTTTTCATGTTGATGCAGCACAAGCGACGGGTAAAGTGGCGATCGATCTGGCAACGCTGAAGGTTGACCTGATGAGTTTTTCGGCGCACAAGATGTATGGGCCGAAAGGGATCGGTGCCCTCTATATCCGACGCAAGCCGCGGGTTCGCCTAGAGGCACAGATGCATGGTGGTGGCCATGAGCGAGGCTTTCGCTCCGGTACGCTGCCGACGCATCAGATTGTTGGCATGGGCGAAGCCTTCCGCATTGCGCGCGAGGAGATGGTCGAGGAAAACAAGCGCATTCGGGCGTTACGTGATCGCCTCTTGAAGGGGCTGACCGACATCGAACACGTCTTCGTCAATGGCGATCTGCAGCAGCGCGTTCCGCACAACCTCAACATCAGTTTTGCCTACGTCGAAGGCGAATCGATGCTGATGGCGATTAAGGACTTGGCGGTTTCGTCTGGTTCGGCCTGTACTTCGGCATCGTTGGAACCCTCGTATGTACTGCGCGCTTTGGGGCGCGATGATGAATTGGCGCACAGTTCCATCCGCTTCACCATCGGTCGCTTCAATACCGAAGAAGAAGTGGATTACGCGGTCAGGCTCCTGCACGAGAAAATCGGGAAGCTACGCGAACTCTCGCCATTGTGGGAAATGGTTCAGGAGGGGATTGATCTCAACACCGTGCAGTGGGCTGGCCACTGACGCAGCGATTATTGGAGTCGGAAAATGGCATACAGTGAAAAGGTTCTGGATCATTACGAAAACCCGCGTAACGTCGGGTCTTTCGGCAAAGAGGATCAGGGCGTGGCGACCGGCATGGTCGGTGCCCCTGCTTGCGGCGACGTGATGAAACTTCAAATCAAGGTCGGCAAGGATGGCGTGATCGAAGATGCAAAGTTCAAGACCTATGGTTGCGGCTCGGCGATTGCCTCGTCGTCGCTGGTGACCGAATGGGTCAAGGGCAAGAC
>CAYUYI010000042.1:0-1539 GCA_964448995.1 uncultured Propionivibrio sp.
AGGACTCTATGTTGGAATGGGTAAGGTTTCGGTGTCGTTCGAGAGCGACAATCCTGCCGTGCCGGCCAAAGTCTCTCTGGTCAGTTGCCCGGCGCACGCCACCTATCCGACCGTGCATATCACACGAGAGAAGGCCAACCCGCGCAAGATGGGCGCCCCCGAAACCTGTAATGTCCGCACCATCCACCAGTACGTGCATCCAGCCGTGTGCAAGAGCTGCCAGCTGGTGATGGGCGTGACCGTGCTCGAGCCGGGCAGTGTCTGGAATACTTTCCCGCCGCACACGCACGAGCGCCGCATGGAAGTCTATTTGTATTTCGGTATGGCGCCGGAAACCCGTGTTTTCCACCTGCATGGACAGCCTAAGGAAACGCGACATATCGTCATGGCCAACGAACAGGCGGTGATTTCGCCCTCTTGGTCGATTCACTCCGGCGTGGCCTCTGGCCCGTATTCTTTCGTCTGGGCGATGGCAGGTGAGAACCAGACATTCGACGACATGGACGGCCTTGGCCCCAACGACCTCAAGTAAGGAGAACACAATGAGCGGAATTCTCGACGCATTCAAGCTGGATGGAAAAGTGGCCATCGTCACCGGTTCGGAACGGGGCCTTGGTCGCGGTATGGCGGTGGCACTGGCGCAGGCGGGCGCGGACATCGTCGGCGTGACCTATACCCCCGACGCAGCGGAAACGGCTGCAGCCATCGAGGCGACCGGCCGCAAATACGTGCATGTCCAAGCTAACCTGTTGAGTATCGAGCCGATCGAAGGCGTCGTCAAGAAGGCCGTCGAGGCGTTCGGGCATGTCGACATCCTGGTCAATAACGCCGGAATCATTATGCGCAACGACTCGGTCGACTTTACCGAGAAGGAATGGGACGATGTGATGAACATCAACCTCAAGACGGTTTTCTTCATGTGCCAGGCGGTGGCCCGTCAGTTCATCAAACAGGGAACAGGTGGCAAGATCGTCAATGTCGCTTCGATGTTGTCGTTCCAGGGCGGCATTCGCGTGCCTTCCTATACGGCATCGAAGAGTGGCGTCAAGGGCATTACCATGTTGATGGCGAACGAATGGGCCAAGCACGGGGTCAATGTCAATGCCATCGCGCCGGGCTACATGGCGACCGATAACACGACTCAGTTGCGTGCCGATGAAGCACGCAGCGCAGAAATTCTTGGGCGCATTCCGGCCGGTCGTTGGGGGTTGCCAGAAGATCTGGGCGGCGCTGTCGTCTTCCTCGCTTCGAAGGCGGCTGATTACGTCAATGGTTATACGGTGGCCGTCGACGGTGGCTGGCTGGCGCGCTGATCTCCGTTCGTTCGCGGAGTGTCTGGCGTACGAAAAGTGAGCGAAGAAATCGAAACGGCCTCGTCTGAGGCCGTTTTTCTTTGGGGCGACGAGGCGTGTCGGAACGACGCTGCTATTCCAGAACGTGCTCCTTGATCAAGCCTTCGCGATAGGCGTTGAGGAGTGCGGTCAGGGCGTCGATCTTTTCCTGAATTTCGCGTCCCCGATCGGTATCGCGAACCCGGAG
>CAYUYI010000042.1:1639-11747 GCA_964448995.1 uncultured Propionivibrio sp.
TTGCGTTTCTCAACGTGCGTGGCCTTGTCTGCGATGAGGTAACGTTCGAAGGTGGTCATCTGATCCTTGCCGAACAGCGGTGACATCGGCGC
Source organism: uncultured Propionivibrio sp. (assembly GCA_964448995.1). Taxonomy (GTDB): domain Bacteria; phylum Pseudomonadota; class Gammaproteobacteria; order Burkholderiales; family Rhodocyclaceae; genus Propionivibrio. The sequence continues at coordinate 1,732 of CAYUYI010000042.1, forward strand.
GCACCACAAAAACCACATGGCGTCCATGCCATAGCGCTTTTGTGCCGGATGGTCGGTGTCGAAATACCCTTGTCGTGCAAGTCGCTCGACACGGTCCAAAAACGCCTTGCCGGCGAACGATTTGCCATCGACATTGAATGTACGGAAGCTGCCATCGTCGTTCATGGCAATGCAGCCGTGATAAAGCAGGTTGCCGTCATGGATGCGATAGAGGCTGCCTGCCGAAAACAGGAAACGTATGTGTTGATGAAGTTTCTGGCTGCTGGTAAACGAAAGTATCAGCTTGTCCACGACGGCCTGCTCTTCCACTGTAAGCGCTTCCGGATCCGCTGGGTCAATCGTCGGGAAGAAAGTGTCGAGCAACGGATATTCGACATTAGCCAGCCTGATGACGCCGCGCGCATAGTCGATTTTGCGCAGGAGCAGGCGGTCCTCCATCTGATATTGAGGACGGCGCCGGATCACTTGGCTCTCGAGCTTGAACTGGATGACGGCGATGGCCTTTTGCATCTGCGCCATCAGACGGATCTCTTGCGCGCTGAAGCTGCTGTCGGGAGCGACTTTGGGCGTAAACGTATCGCAGGGCGCATCCTTGTAGGTGTCGAGCGCGAACGAGGCGAGTGGCAACAGGCTGATGCCGTAGCCGTTTTCCAGTGTTTCCATGTTGCCGTAGCGCAGGCAGATGCGCACGACGTTGGCGATGCAGGGTTCGCAGCCGGCAGCGGCGCCCATCCAGAGAATGTCGTGGTTGCCCCACTGGATGTCGACCTGGTGATGTTCCATCAGGTCGTCGAGAATGATGTGTGCGCCGGGGCCGCGGTCATAGATGTCGCCGATGATGTGCAGTCCTTCTACGGCCAGCTTCTGGACGAGCTGCGCGAGGCAGGTGATGAACACCTGCGAACTGCCAGTCGAGACGATGGTATCGATCTGACTCTGGTAGTAGGCGGCCTTGTGTTCGACACCCTCCTGATCGTAAAGCAATTCCTCGATCGTTTCGGCGACGTGTTTCGGCAGCAACTTGCGAACGGTTTCCCGCCGGTATTTGGCGCTGAGGCTGCGACAGAACTTGACGAGCCGAACCAGCGTCAGGCGACACCATTCATCTTTGTCAGCCACGCTTTGCATTAGGAGCGGCGTTTTTTCTTCGGGGTAATAGATCAGGGTCGCCAGATTCCGCCGCTCGTTCTTCGACATCGAGTTGGCGAACATTTCATCGATTTTTCGCCAGATTGAACCCGCACCGTTGCGAAGGACGTGCTGCAGCGCTTCGTGTTCGCCGTGTACGTCGGATAAGAAATGTTCTGTGCCCTTGGGTAATTGCAGCTGGGAAGTGAAATTGATGATGGCCGTGGAGGCAGCTTGAATCGAAGGGTATTTCTCGGCGAGCAGTTGCAGATAGTTCAAGGGATACTTTTGCATGATCAGGGTCCAGGGTCAGTGGCGAGATGCGGAGATGTCCTGCCGTAATTCCGCCAAAGGTAGCCGGGACGCGGGTGAGTCGTCAATTCCTGGGGCAAGAAAATGATTTTTTGGAAGAAAAAGGACGGCCATGTCTGGGCCGTCCTAAGGGGGGCTCGAAGTGTGTTTAGCGCCAGTGACGATGATCATAGGGTTCCCGGTAATGGGGGGGCGCATAGTGAGGCGGTGGGGCATAGCGAGGTACGGGGCGTACCACGACGACGTCAGGGGCGTAGTAGTCGGAGCGGGCGGGAACCACCATGCAACCGGAGAGTCCGAACAAAAGAGTGGCGATGATGACGAGTTTGGCGGTTCTTGACATGGTTTTTCCTTTCACGGGTTTTCAACTTCCATGTCTGGCATAACGCGTGCAGGACCGCCGGGACGACCACGTATTGTGAGCGTATGTTTCAAGTTGTAACGTGTTGGCTCGCGTGCGATGTGGTTTGCTGCGATCCCCGTATTCAGCGAGAATAGCGGGATACGAGTTAAGTGAATTGAAAGAGCCCGCAGCGGCGGCAAGAACGAGAATTTGGTCGTCGCAGGGGCGTGGCGTCGTCGGGTGCGAGAGGGGGGAGGATGTATCAGGGCGGCAAACAGAGCAAGACGCAACAAGCGGCATTGGCATTGGCAGCGTTGGGTGTGGTGTATGGCGATATTGGAACCAGTCCGCTGTACACCATGAAAGAGGTTTTTTCCGGGAATCATCCGATTCCATTGACGCCCGACAACGTGCTCGGCATCCTTTCGCTGATTGTGTGGGCACTGATCGTAATCGTCTCGATCAAGTATGTCGTCTTTATCATGCGTGCGGACAACCGTGGCGAAGGTGGCATCATGGCACTGATCGCCTTGGCGCTGCACGACGCCAAAGGCAATCCAAAACGCGAGCGGTGGATCATGCTGGTCGGCTTGCTGGGTGCCGGCATGTTCTACGGAGACGGCATGGTGACGCCGGCCATTTCCGTGCTCTCGGCCCTGGAGGGGCTTGACGTGGCAACGCCCGCGTTCAAGCCCTACGTCATTCCGATGACGTTGCTGGTTCTCTTTCTCCTGTTCTTTTTTCAGAAACGGGGAACTGCTTCTGTCGGCGCGCTGTTTGGGCCGGTCATGATGCTCTGGTTTTCAACGCTGGCTGTGCTGGGCGCTGTCAGCCTGGTATCGAATCCAGTTGTACTGAAGGCGCTCAACCCGATCTATGGCCTTCGATTCCTGTTCGAGAACCGGGGGTTGGCGATTGTTGCGATGGGTGCGGTCGTCCTAGCGATCACTGGGGCGGAGGCCCTCTATGCGGACATGGGACACTTCGGCGCCCGTCCGATCCGGCAAGCGTGGTTCGGTTTTGTCATACCTTCCTTGATTATCAACTACTTTGGCCAAGGAGCGCTTTTGCTCACAGATCCGGGCAGTGTCGACAATCCGTTTTACCATCTGGCCCCCGACTGGGCGTTGCTACCGCTGGTCGTGCTGTCGACGGCGGCGACGGTAATTGCGTCACAGGCGGTGATTTCGGGCGCGTTTTCGGTGACGCGGCAGGCGATGCAGCTCGGTTTCGTGCCGCGTTTTGAAGTGAAATATACCTCCGAGAGGGAGCAAGGTCAGATTTATCTGCCCGGTGTCAACTGGGGGTTGTTTCTGGCTGTGGTGATTCTGGTGCTCGGTTTTCAGTCGACGAACAATCTCGCGGGTGCCTATGGCATCGCGGTCACGGGCGACATGGTGATTACTTCGACATTGGCGATCGTGGTCGCGGCGCGCGGGTGGGGGTGGGGATGGCAGCGCGCGGTGGCACTGTTCGCCTGTTTCCTGGTGGTCGAACTGACTTTTCTTTACGCCAACGTGCTGAAAATACCGGATGGGGGCTGGTTCCCGCTGATGATCGGTTCGCTGGTCTTCCTGCTCATGAGTACATGGAAGCGCGGTGGACAGCTGCTGAGTTCGCGGACCAGCGGTGAAGCGATTGATCTGGATATCTTCATCGATGCGCTGATGATTTCGCCGCCGACCCGTGTCGAGGGCACTGCCGTCTTTCTGACCTCGCGTAACGACCGTGTTCCGAATTCAATGCTGCACAACCTGATGCACAACAAGGTATTGCATGAGCGCGTACTGGTGGTTTCGGTCGAAGTCTTCGATGTGCCTTATGTGCCGGAGATCGACCGAGTGGAGATCCACCAGCTCAAAGGCAATTTTTATCGGCTCAACGTGCAGTATGGGTTTAAGGATGATCCGAACATCCCGCAGGCGCTCGCACTATGTGCGCAGCAGGGGTTGGAGATCGACATGATGTCGACGTCCTTTTTCCTTGGTCGTGCCACGCTGGTGCCGAAAATCGGGTCGGAGATGGCGTACTGGCGCGAGAAGCTGTTCGTTCTCCTCTTCCGTAATGCGAGCAGCGCGACCAGCTTCTACAAAATTCCGACCAACCGCGTGGTCGAGTTGGGAACGCAAGTCGTGCTTTGATTTTTTACGCCATGCAAATGTGGTCGTGGCTTTGCTGGTTGGGTTTCTATTCATCCTCGGTATTCAGGTTCTGTCGCTTGCCGTTTTTGCGGCTATTATTCAGTTGAAGCCGCTTTGGCGTCGGTAGTTCAGGTTGCCGCGATCCGATCGAGGGGATGCGATGCGCTTCAAACTCAATTTCTTTCTCTTCATCCTGGTGACGGTCGTTCTGGTGGTCGCCAGTATTTTTTCGGTCATCACGCTGCGCAGCGAGCTTGAAGCGCGGTTCGAGGCGCGCAAGCAGGATATCTCGGAAAAATTGCGCGTGAATCTGGCGCAGGCCTTGTGGAATTTCGATGAGCACCAGGCTGAAAACGTGATTGATGCCGAACTGGGTTCTCAGGACGTGCTGGCGATTCGGGTGTTCGATGAAGGCGAGCGCTTGTTCCTGGAAAAATTTCGGGACGGGGCTTCGTCAGTCCAGGCCAAGGATGTGGCGCGTGTACAGTTACATTGGCACGTCAGCCCGTCGCCGGACATTGCAGCGATGAAGCGGGATGCACAATTGGGATTCGTCGAAATTCATTTTTCGCGTGAATCGCTGGAACGCGTCATGTTTCAGCAAATCCGAAATCGCATCATTGAGATCATTACCCTGAACGTATTGCTCGGCGTGGCGCTGTACCTTGCCATGAGCCGAATCGTCATCCGGCCGCTTCAGGAATTGGCGAAAGCGTTCAAGGAATTGGCAAGTCATGCTCAGGTCGGCGAACTTCACGTCAAGGGAGAAGATGAATTCGGCGAGGTCGTCGAGGCGTATAACCAGATCGAGCGGCGCCTGGTGTCGGACATCGAGCGGCGCAGGGAGGCGGAGAAGGGGTTGCTGAAAGCCAACAAGGAACTCTCTGATGCGCTGGAAACGCTCAAGCTTGCCAAAGACAGCCTGGTGCAATCGGAGAAATTCGCCTCGCTCGGACAGCTGGTGGCCGGTGTGGCGCATGAAATCAATACGCCGGTGGGTGTGGCCCTGACCGGTGCTTCATGCCTGATCGAGGAGTCGCGCAAGATGCGGGCACTGGTGAATCAGGGGACGCTCCGAAAATCCGAATTGACGCAATTCATCGAGTTGATGAATGAAGGCGCGCAACTTGTGCTGAATAATACGGAACGGGCGGCGCATCTGATTCAGAGCTTCAAGCAGGTCGCTGCAGACGAAACATCAGAGGAGCGTCGTCCGTTTGCGATGAAGGATTATCTTGTCGAGGTCCTGACCAGTCTGCGGCCGAAGTATAAACACACGCGTATCAAAGTGTCCTGTGATTGTCCGGATGGCGTGGATATGAATACCTACCCGGGGTTGCTGGCGCAAGTATTGACGAACCTTCTGGTTAACGCGCTGGTCCACGGGTTCGAGAGTGATGATGAGGGAGAGGTCGCGATCAGTGTGACCGACGATGGTGGCTGGGTCGAGGTGGAATGTCGCAACAATGGCAAACCGATTCCTGCCGAGCATCTTCCCCGGATTTTCGATCCGTTTTTTACCACGCGGCGCTCTCAGGGGGGGACTGGTCTCGGCCTCAATATCGTGGCAAATATCGTGACACAGCGTCTTGGCGGAACGATCCGGGTGTCGAGCGATCCGGAAATGACACGGTTTGTCGTACGGATTCCGAAGGTCTTTTCGAAGAAAGAAGCGGTAGGGGTTCTGGGAGAGAGGTTCGAAAATGCATGATAGCAAGCAACATGGCGATGACTGGCTGATCGACGATACCGCAGAATCGGCGGCTCAAGGCGGGGTGGATCAGACGACCCCCTGGGTCGTCCTGATTGTCGATGACGAGCCTGACGTTCATCCAATGACACGGCTGGCACTACGCGGCGTTCGTTATCGAGGTCGGCCGCTGGAGATTCTTTCTGCCTATTCGGCGGCGGAGGGCTTTGAAGTTCTCCAGCGACATCCAGAGACCGCGCTGGTGCTTCTCGATGTGGTAATGGAAACTGACGATGCTGGCCTCGGTCTGGCGCGCCGGATTCGCGATGAGCTGGGCAATTCGCTGATCCGCATTATCCTGCGTACCGGTCAGCCGGGGCAGGCCCCCGAGGAAAAAGTCATCCTCGAATATGACATCAATGATTACAAAGCCAAAACGGAACTGACCAGCCGCAAGCTGTTTGTTACAGTCATTGCATCGCTGCGGACTTACGAGAGCCTGATGGTCATTGAACAGTCGCGTTTGGGGCTGCGCAGGATACTCAAAGCGACGGCGAATCTCTATCAGTATTCGTCGCTACAAGAGTTTTCGTCCGGCGTTCTTTCGCAGATCAACGCGATCCTCGGGGTCGGTGCCGATGGGGTCCTCTGCGCGCGCAGCGTCCGCCGGGACGGGCATCCTGTGAGTGGGGATTTTCGCATTGTTGCCGGAACCGGGAAGTACGTCGATTTGCCGATTAGCGGCCTGCCACCCGATCATCCTTTCACGGAAATGATCAATCGCGGTTTTGAAGATCGGCGCAATTTCTTCGAGCACCCATACGACGTGCTGCATTTTTCAACCCACAGTGGTTACTGTTTCGTGGTGGTCGTGACGCCACCCTGGCCGCTTGAGGATTATCAAAAGGATCTGCTGGGGATTTTCTGCGAGCGCATGGCTTCCGCATTTGAGAATCTCTCGCTCTACCAGCAACTCCAAAGTGCGAACGAAGCTACCGTGATGGCCTTGGCTGATCTCGCCGAGTTTCGCGATGAAGGGACTGGCGACCATCTGGTTCGCGTGAAGCGACTGTCCGGTGCGGTGGCGGCGCGTTTGCTCGAACAGGGCAAGTTTGTCGGTGAGTTAACTGATGAATTGAAGAGCATGATCGGCATTGCCGCGATTTTGCACGATGTTGGCAAGGTGACAACGCCCGATCATATTCTCCTTAAACCGGGACGTCTGACGGATGCCGAGCGTAGCATCATGATGCAACACGCGCGCAATGGCGAAGATATCCTCGAGCGTGCCGCGTGCGTGACCATCAGCGAGAACTATCTGTCGCTTGGGGCACAAATTGCTGGCGGACACCACGAATGGTATGACGGCAGTGGGTATCCGCGCGGGCTAAAGGGCGATGAAATCCCCTTGGCGGCGCGAATTGTCGCTGTTGTCGACGTGTTCGATGCGCTCGTTCATAAGCGCTTGTACAAAGACGCCTGGGAGCTTGAAGCTGCACTCGACTATCTGCGTAATCAGTCGGGCAAGCAGTTTGACCCGGTGGTGCTGGAGGCTTTCCTGTCCATCGTTGGCGCCGATGAGAAAGCGTGGGAAGACAGCGGGGAGTCCGAACCGGTCTGAACGAGTGCGGAACACCCCGGGAAGCCTGTCTTTATGAGTTGCGTCAGCAGAGTGCGCGCAGGTCGGCGAGCAGGGCGTCTACGCTTTCGGCGGTTGTGTCCCAGGCACACATGAAGCGGGCACCACCCGCTCCGATGAAGGTGTAGAAGCGCCAGCCACGCTGGCGCAAACCCTCCAGCATCGGGGCGGTCAGATTGACGAAAACGCTGTTGGATTCGACGGGGAACATCAGTTCCGCACCCGGAATGGCCTTGAGTCCTTCGGCCAGGCGCTGGGCCATGGCGTTGGCATTGCGCGCATGACGCAGCCACGCATCATTGTCGAGAATGCCGAGCCACGGAGCCGAGAGAAAGCGCATCTTGGAGGCCAGTTGCCCCGCCTGCTTGCAGCGCCAGGCGAAGTCCTTGGAAAGCGAGCGATCGAAGAATACGATCGCCTCACCCACCGGTAATCCCATCTTGGTGCCGCCAAAGCAGAGAACCTCAACGCCGGCTCGCCAAGTGATGTCCGCCGGGGCGACGTCAAGCGTGGCCACGGCGTTGGAGAAGCGCGCGCCGTCCATGTGGACGTGGGCGCCGTGCCGGTGAGCCATCTCGGCGATGGCTGCAATCTCGTCCGGGCGATAAACGGTACCAACTTCCGTCGACTGCGTCAGGGTCACGACCCGAGGCCTGGGATAGTGGATATCGTTACGCCGGGAGATGACCTCAAGTACGGCGTCTGGCGTGAGCTTCCCATTCTCGCCGCCGGCGGTCAGCAATTTGGATCCGTTGGAAAAGAATTCCGGGCCGCCACACTCGTCGGTCTCGACGTGCGCGACGTCGTGGCAGATGACGCTGTGATAACTCTGGCAAAGCGAGGCGAGTGCGAGCGAGTTGGCTGCGGTACCGTTGAAGGCGAAATAGACATCGCAATCGGTTGCGAACAGTTCGCGCAGCCGGTCCGAAACGCGGCTGGTCCATTCGTCATCGCCGTATGCCGGCGCGTGGTCAACGTTGGCGTCGATCAGCGCTTGCAGGGCTTCCGGGCAGATTCCGGCGTAGTTATCGCTGGCAAAATGCTGCATGAGTGCTCCTGGTGCGGAAAACCGACTATTTTCGCACTCTGCGCCGTTTCAAGCCACTACCGGTGTCTTTTCCTTCTCGAACTCCAGTCTGATCTTGTCGTCGGCACCGATGTCAACGGTGACCTGGCCGCCATTGACAAGCCGACCAAACAACAATTCGTCAGCCAATGCCGAGCGGATCGTGTCCTGGATCAGCCGCGCCATCGGGCGGGCTCCCATCAACGGATCAAAGCCCCTGGTTGCCAAGTGATCCTTGAGTGCTTCGGTGAATACCACTTCAACCTTACGCTCATGCAGTTGTTCTTCCAGCTGCATCAGGAACTTGTCGACAACACGAAGGATGATTTCGTGATCGAGCGACTTGAAGGAAATGATGGCATCGAGCCGGTTGCGAAATTCCGGGGAGAAGATGCGCTTGATGTCGACCATCTCGTCGCCGCTCTGACGCGCGGCGGTGAAGCCCATCGTTGCCTTCTGCAACGATTCCTGCCCGGCGTTGGTCGTCATAATGATGACCACGTTGCGAAAATCGGCTTTGCGCCCGTTGTTGTCGGTCAGCGTGCCGTGGTCCATCACCTGCAGCAGGATGCTGTAGATGTCAGGGTGCGCTTTTTCGATTTCGTCGAGCAGCAGCACGCAATAGGGTTTTTTAGTGACGGCTTCGGTGAGTTGCCCGCCTTGATCGAACCCGACGTAGCCCGGAGGTGCTCCGATCAGACGGGAGACCGCATGGCGCTCCATGTATTCGGACATGTCGAAGCGCAGCAGTTCGACGCCCAGGCAGTAGGCGAGTTGTTTGGCGACTTCGGTCTTGCCGACGCCGGTCGGGCCTGAAAAAAGGAAGCTGCCGATCGGCTTGCCCGGCGTACCCAACCCGGATCGTGCCATCTTGATGGCCTTGGCCAGTGCGTCAATCGCGACATCCTGCCCAAAAACAACGGCCTTCAGGTCGCGGTCGAGATTCTTGAGGGCAGAGCGGTCGTCGGCGGTCACCTGCGTGGACGGCACGCGGGCGATTTTTGCCACGATTTCCTCGATGTCCTGTTTGCCGATCAGTTTCTTTTGCTTCGATTTGGGCAGAATGCGCTGCGCTGCGCCGGCCTCGTCGATGACGTCGATGGCCTTGTCGGGCAGATGGCGGTCGGTAATGAAGCGCACCGAAAGATCGACCGCGGAAGTCAGTGCCGCTGCCGAGTACTTGATGCCGTGATGTGATTCGAAGCGCGATTTCAAGCCCTTGAGAATCTCGACGGTGTCGGCGCTCGTGGGCTCATTGACATCGATTTTCTGGAAGCGCCGCGAAAGTGCGTGATCCTTCTCGAAAATGCCGCGATATTCGTTGTAGGTGGTCGCGCCGATGCATTTGATCTGGCCGGTGGAAAGCGCTGGCTTGAGCAGATTCGAGGCGTCCATCGTGCCGCCGGAGGCCGAACCGGCGCCGATCAGCGTGTGGATCTCGTCGATGAACAGGATCGCGTTCGGGTTCTCGCCCAATTGTTTGAGCACGGCCTTGAGTCGTTGCTCGAAATCACCGCGATATTTCGTGCCGGCCAGTAATGCCCCCATATCCAGTGCGTAGACATTGGACTGGGCCAGCACTTCTGGGACTTCGTTCTCGACAATGCGCCGAGCCAATCCTTCGGCAATCGCCGTTTTGCCGACGCCAGCCTCACCGACCAGCAGCGGGTTGTTTTTCCGTCGCCGGCATAGCGTTT
>CAYUYI010000043.1:0-11678 GCA_964448995.1 uncultured Propionivibrio sp.
GTTGCTGTGGCGAGCGCTGTTGCTGTGGCTATTGCTCCTGCTGCTCTACGGCTTGGCCGTATAACGCAGGAAAGCCTGGCGTTCGACCTGCCAAATCGTTTCATCCGCTCGGACCAGTACGTCAAGGTCTTGCGGCGTGGCTGCAGGGTCATCGACCCAGCGACGTAACAAGGGGCTGCCGTTGATCAGGTCGATAGCCAGCCTGTCGTGCTCATATTCGTAGGGGAAATCGCGCCACAGCGGATATTCCGGGTAATGTCGACGAATCGCCTTGAAGGCGAGCGCTTGCAGGCGCCATGGCTGGAATTCGGCGTGTTGGTAGCTGCTGTCCTCGACGTGGATATGGATCCCGTTGCAAAGTTTTCCGGTATGTTTATGAAATGTCGGCTCAAACCAGCACTCGCGCAGACGGCAACCAGCCAGCCAGTGTGGGGCCAATGCCTGCATTTCGTCTAGGATGGCTCGGGCATTGATGTCCGGCGCGCCAAACAGTTCAAGCGGACGCGTAGTGCCGCGCCCCTCCGAAAGCGTTGTACCCTCGAGCATCACCGTTCCGGCGTAGCAGCGGGCCATCGACAGGTTCGGCGCGTTCGGGCTGGGGTTGATCCAGGTGCGTTCGCCGAGTGGCCAGCCGAAACCTGGGCTGGTGTCCGGATCCCAGCCGAGCATGTCGACCACGTGACAGTCAACATCGAGCCGCAAAGTGGCGACGAACCAGCGCGCGAGCTCGCCCATGGTCAAGCCGTGGCGCATCGGTAAGGGGCCTGCGCCGACAAAACTTTCCCAGCCAGCCCGCAAGGCAAGCCCTTCAACCGGTCGGCCGGCAGGATTCGGGCGGTCGAGGATCCATACGCTCTTGCCGTACGTTGCCGCCGCTTCCAGCATGTAGCGCAGCGTCGTGATGAAGGTGTAGATGCGGCATCCGAGATCCTGTAGATCGATCAGCAGCACGTCGAAGGTGTCCATCATCGCTGCCGTCGGGCGGCGGACTTCCCCATACAGGCTGAAAATGGGGATGCCGAGGCGCGGGTCGAGAAAATCCGGTGATTCGACCATGTTGTCCTGTTTGTCGCCACGCAGGCCGTGCTGGGGACCGAATGCAGCCGTCAGGCGCAGATCGGGCTGTGCGGCCAGCGCATCGAGCGCGTGCGTGAGATGGGGGGTGACCGAGGCCGGGTGCGCCAGTAGCGCGAGGCGCTTGCCGATGAGCGGCTTGCGCAGGTGCGGTTCGTTCAGCAGGCGGTCAAGGCCAAAAGTAGTTGGCATGGCGAGGAGTCTCAGCGAATTAGGGGCACGGTCGACAGTCGCAGATCGAATCCGTCACGCAAGTGAAAGTCGGGGCGCTCGATCGGGTGACGGAGGGACCAATAGCTACGTGCACCGTCCTGTGTGTCAGTGCTCTCGATGACGGCACAGAGGCCGATCTCAAGATCGGCGTTGGTCATATTGTCTAGGAAAGCATCGCTGACGAGCAGGATATTCAATTCCAGCCGTCCTTCGGACAGGTGGCCGGTGATGCGCGGTGGGGGCAAGCGCATCGGGATGCCGGATGGCTTGCGGTAATCGAGAAAATCGTAGACAGCCCATTGGCCGGAAGGGGAAAAATTGAATTCCCGGTAGGCCGCTTTGCCCGAATGGGCGATGAAAGCCTCGAAACAGGTATGCTCCCAGAGCCCCTCGCAGGGTTCGGTTGTTTCATTTGTCGGTCGAGGCTGGGGGATGGACAGACGCGCCATGTCGCCGAACAGGCGGTAAACAAACGAAAATCCCCCCTCGGGCAGTTGTGTGATGGACACGTCGAGGCTCCGAACCATTGGTGCCGGCGAGCAGGGGTGCGGATGGAGTTCCAGTGGAGGGACTAAATGGAGCATGCAAGGCTGTTGCAGTAGAGATGAAATTGCAATTGTAATCCGGTTTCGTTCGTGGCTTTTTCTTGTCCTCCGGGGCGTATGGCGAAATCATCGCCGTTGGACCGGGATTCGGGCGAGTGCCGCTATTTGACAGTGATCGACAGGTCGAAGATACTTGCGGTCGCAATCAATCTTTGTATGTAATGTCAGCAGAAAAAAACCAAGGGTGATACCCAAAACAATGGGGTGGCGCGGGCAGTGAATGGCATGACGGCCTGACCAGATCGTTTTCGAACAATACGGACGAAATAGCGCAGTCGCGGCAAGGAGAATCAGATGGCATTTCTGGACGGGGTCAAGGCGTTTTTTTCGAGTAAAGGCAAGGCCAATCCCCTGAATACGGTCTGGGTCATGGACAAGATGAACTTGTCCGGTGATGCCGACGAAAAACAACTCAAGCCGCTGCCGCTGATCGGCAAGCTGGTCCCCAGGGCGCAGATGGCGATTCTGCTGATGGTCATGATCATCGCTTCGGTGGCATTTCTGGTCGTCGCCTTCATGTCGTTCCAGATGACGACGCGTTACTCGGAAATGCGAGCGATTTCGACCGAGATGCAGATGTTGTCGCAGCGGATGGCGCGTGGGATGAGCGAAGCCATGCAGGGCGACACGAGAAGTTTTGACGTTCTTGAAGAAGCCTACGTGCGTTTTGGCAACAACCTTTGGTCGCTGGAGGCGCGTACCGGGTTCATGATGGAAGTGCCGGACGCGTTGCAGGATGTCGGTAAAATCTGGGAACGGACCTTCATTCCGCAATCGGGGAAACCCTCGGTTAACTCAGTGCTCGACCAGAAAAGCAATCTGATTACCTTGGCCGATCGTGTGAATCAGACGGCCAGTAGCGATGCGGAATTAAGCATTCTTGCCCGCGATTTTGCACAATTGTCTACAAGCCGATTGCCGGCAAAGGAGCAGACAAATGCATTTCTCCTGCCGCTCTATGTGTCGCAATTGACGCGCTACACGGCGAGCCTTATTTCTGGCGGAACATTCAATCCGGAATGGGTGCCGCAGCTGGTGGCTAGTGCCGACCGATTCAACAAGTTGGTCGCGGCTTTCACTTCCGGTAATTCGTCCATGGGGATTTCCGCGGTCAGCGATCCCGATCTTTCACGGTTGCTGGCGCGCATTTCAGAGCATGGCAAGACGGTCAACCGGTTGCGTGATCTCGTGATGAAAGTCAGTGGTGACTTGGGCGATGCGCGGATTGCCGGACTGGCCATTCTGCGTGATTGCGATAGCCTGTTGACCGAAACGACGCGACTGGCAGACTTCTACGAAAGCAAAGCGCAGACGCGATTCTCGATTGCCGTGGAAGTGGTGTTGGCGGCGCTCGCATTGGCGTCCTTGTATCTTTTGGTACGGGTGTTCAACCAAGAGTCGGTGCGCCGTCGCATGCAGTCGGAAGCCCAGAATAAAGCCAATCAGGAGGCTATTCTGCGATTGCTTAACGACATGGCGGACTTGGCGGACGGCGACCTGACGGTGCGCGCAATGGTGACGGAAGACCTGACCGGGGCCATTGCCGACTCAATCAACTACACGATTGAAGAATTGCGCTCGCTGATTACCGAAATTAACCGCGCCACCGATCAGGTGACCCGCGTGACCGGGCAAGCCCAGCAGATTTCCGACGAACTGCTCAGCGCGGCCGAGAAACAGTCCGAGGAAATCGAGAATACCAACCAGACGGTTCGTCTGATCGTCCAGTCGGTGCAGGGTGTGTCCAGTTCTGCAACCGAATCCTCCAAGGTGGCGAATGCGTCACTGTCCGCGGCAGAGCAGGGCGTCGAGGCTGTGAGCAACCAGATTAAAGGTATGAACGAAATTCGCGAGCAGATTCAGGAAACCGCAAAGCGAATCAAACGACTGGGCGAATCGTCACAAGAGATCGGTGAAATCGTCGAACTGATTTCTGACATTACCGAGCAGACAAACGTTCTGGCGTTGAACGCGGCGATTCAGGCGGCGGCGGCCGGCGAAGCCGGGCGCGGCTTCTCCGTGGTTGCCGAGGAAGTGCAGCGATTGGCCGAACGTTCCGGTGAGGCCACGAAACAGATCGCGGCCATTGTCAAAACCATTCAGGCGGATACGCATGACGCCGTGGCTGCTATGGAACTCTCGACGCAGGGGGTGGTGGAAGGTGCGAAACTGTCCGATGCGGCCGGTTCGGCGCTGTCCGAGATCGGTCGGGTTTCCCGCGAACTGGCGCGCCTGATCGAATCGATCGCGCTGGAAACGGAAGACCAGACCTTGCTGGCCGAACAGGTCAATGCCTCAATGCGTGACATTCTGGCAATTACCGATCAGACAACACGCGGTACCAAGTCGTCGGCCGAGGCTGTCGCGCAACTTTCCGGCCTGGCCGCCGGCCTCAAGAGTTCGGTTTCCGGCTTCAAGATTTGAGTCGGGTCGGTACGAAAAAGCCGCCGTTTCGAGGCGGCTTTTTTACGTCTCGTTTTCAGCCGCGTTGATCCAGCGGAGCGCTTCGGCGAGCGCTGTGTTCAAGGTGTTGCGCGTCAATCCTGCTTCGGAGAATTCGCCGATCAGTGTGTCGCAACCGGCGCTGTCCTCGTTGTCGAATGACTCGAGCAGCGCCAAAATTCTTCCGAGTGTCCCGGCATGTGACAGCAGCGCATCCATCACCTCGGTTTCGAGAACGATCTGTTCGAATATTTCCTTGATCGGCAAGGCCAGTGCGGCCGGCATCATCGACATGATGCCGGTAATGAAGGCCTGCTCCGAGAGTTGGGCGTCGCGAGGGTGAATGTGACCGACCAGTAATTCCATCATGCGTCCGCGTAGCGCGGCTACCTGCAATAGTGGCGAACGGGTGACATCCCTTGATTTTCCGCTCGGCGCCATCAGCAGTAATTGTAGCCAGCGCTGCAACTGTCGCCGTCCGAGGATTGTGATTGCATGGCGGAGCGAAGTGATCCGGCGAGTGAGGCCGTAGCCGACCGAGTTGACGATGCGCAGCAGATTGACGGTGAGCGCCGGCTCCCGCTTGATGCCTTCCTCGATCTTCGCTGTTTCGGCGTCGTGCCCAACCAGATTGATGAGTTGGATCAGGCCGGCTTGTGATGCGGTTAACCGACGTCCGCTGACAAGTTCCGGATGAGCAAAGTAGCGACCCTGCAGAAAGTGAAAGTTCAACTCGCGGCAGTATTTCATCCGTTCCTGCGTGTCGACGCCCGTGGCCAGCAGCCGTATCGGCAGGCGCGCCAGCGAACCGGCAAGTTCGCCGATTTGTACATCATCGAATTTCTGTGTGTCGATCTTGACGATATCGATCAGTGTCAATAACGGGGTGCTGCGTTCGTCCAGTCCGCAATAGTTGGCGAGCGCCAGTGAATAACGACGTTCTCGCAGAGTTCGACATCGTTCCAGCGTCGCCTTGTCAGGCGGTTCGTCGAACACTAGTTCGAGAACCACCGCATCCGGCGGTAACGCCTCTATCGCATCGTCATGAATAAAATCAAGATCTGCCGGGATGAATGCTTTGCTACGGCCCAGTGCGTTGTGCAGGCCAAATTCCGCATAGGCGGCACAAACGAGAGCCGCTGTGCGGGAGCGCACGAACTCGCTGGCTGAGTCGTCGGCGCGCGGTTGAAGCGAAAGCGCATAGCCGACAAGGGCCTCGTCAAGGTCGAGAATCGGCTGCCGGCTGAGCAGAAAGTCGTTGAGATCCAAGGCGTTCATGCACGTCGTTTGGAAACCTTGCCGCGAGGGTGCGCTGGGCGCTCAGGCGTTCTCTTGGCTCAGGTTGTTGGCCCAGGCAAAAGCCTGCGAGAGCGAGGTCTCAAGGAACTCGGGGGCAATGGTCGGCAAGCGGCTCAGGGCTTCTCTCAGCAAAGTACTGTCGGTCTGTTCGGTGGACTCAACGAGTTGCAATAGCATCCCGAGTTGGCCGACACGATCGATCAGCGCTTCGTTGACGCGCTGTGAAACCGGTAGTTGCGAGAGGATGTCCGACATTGCCATGCCGAGGAGAGTCGGCATCAGCGACATAATGCCGACCATGAATGCCTGGTCGGAAAACTCGCGGTTCCTGGGCTGCACGCGTTCTGACAGGAGTTCCATCAGACGTCCGCGTGTGGCAGCCAGTTGCAGCAGCGGATTGCCGATATTCTTGCCGCCCGAATTCGGATTCGTATAGATCAGCAGTTGCAGCCAGCGCTGGATCTGACGGCGCCCGAGAATTGTGATGGCATGGCGCAGCGAAGTAATGCGCGTGGTGAGTCCGCTGCTGACGGAGTTGGTGAGTCGCAGCATGTTGACAGTCAACCCGGGTTCCAGCTTGAACGCATTTTCGATCTCGAAGGTTTCAGCATCCTTCATGACCAGCGTCAGCAACCTCAGCAGGGCGACTTGCGAGGGATTGAGCTTGCGCCCGCTGATGATCGTCGGCTTGGCGAAGTAGTAACCTTGAAAGTAGTCGAAGCCCAGCTGTTGGCATAGCGCGAGTTGTTCCGAAGTCTCGACTTTTTCCGCCAGAAGCTTCTTGCCGTAGGTCTTGAGTTGGCCGACAAGCACGGGCAGACGTTCGGTATCGGTGGCGAGTATGTCGACCTTGATGATGTCAGCCAGCGCGATGAGGGGGACAAACGCCGGTGTGACATCGACGACGTCATCGAGGGCCAAGCTGAATCCCTTGTCATGGAGGTAGCGGCAGCGTTCAATGACATCGGGCGTCGGTTCGATCGTTTCCAGTATTTCCAGAACGACGAGTTTTGGTGGCAAGGCCTCGATCAGGTCGGTGAAGAGGAACTCGCGATCGACGTTGATGTAGGCCCGATAGGGGCCAAGGGAATCGCTGATCGAGAGCTCCGCAAAGGCGTTGGCAATGACTGTGGTGGTGGCTTGCGTTGCGTCGAGGATCTCGGCGGTGTTGGCGGTGGCGATTACCCCGTTGCGAAACAGCAGTTCGTAGGCCAGCAACTGCTGTTCTCGTCCAAGGATTGGTTGCCGGCCGAGGAAGACTTGGGGGGACTGAGGTTCGGTCATATTTTCGGATTCCGTCGGCGTCAGGTGTTTTCTCGAGCGAGGTTGTTGGCCCAGGTCAGTGCCCGCGACAGGCAACTGTTCGCGTAATGGGCGTCGATGGCTGGGAATCGATTCAGAATGGCATCAAGGCGTGCCGCATCGTCGTCACCGTGACTCTCTTCAAGCAATTCGATGAGCGTCAGCAGTTGGCCGAGCACACCCGTGCGGGTATCCAAGGCCGCGTGCACCGCGTGTGCGACCGGCATTTGAGCCAGGATGTCGGTCATCGACACGCCGACCAGTGTCGGCATCAGCGAGAGAATGCCGGCCATGTAGGCCTGGTCGATCAGATCCCGCCCGCCGAGGCCGGCGTTTGGTGTTCGGTCGACCAGCAGTTCCATCAGGCGCCCGCGAGTCGCTGCCAGTTGCAGCAGCGGGTTGACGCCATGAGTCGCGCCCGAGGTGCTCGCATACAAGAGAAGTTGCAGCCAGCGCATCAGTTGGCGGCGCCCGAGCAGCGTGATCGCGTGATGCAATGAGGTGATGCGAGTCGTCATGCCGCTGCCGGCCGAGTTGGTCAGTCGCAGGAGATTCATCGTCAGAACGGGTTCCTGCTTGAAGACTTTCTCGATGTCGCTGCTTTCGGCATCTTGGCTCAGCAGCGCCAGCAGGCGGAGCAGCGAGAGTTCGGACGATTGCAGGCGTTTGCCATGAATGACGGTCGGGCGAGCGAAGAAATAGCCCTCGAACAGATCAAAACCGAGTTCCTGGCAAAGCTTCATCTGTTCCGTGTGTTCGACCTTTTCGGCCAGCAGGGTCTTACCGAGTGGCTTGAGTCCGGTCATCAGTTGCTTGAGGCGGTCCGGTTCGATGTGGCTGATGTCGACCTTGATGATCTCCGCCAGTTTCAGCAACGGACGGCCTTGATCAAGCGATTCAGGGCGTTCCCTGACAGAAAGAACGAAACCGGCACTGCGCAACGCGGCGCAGCGGGCCAGCATTTCTTCGCTTTGGGGCACCGTGTCGAGGATTTCAAGAACGACGGAATGTGGTGGCAGCGCCGTGATCAGTTCGCTGGAAAGCAGGCCTTGGTCGACCTTGATGAATCCTTGGTAGGCTCCCAGCGCACTGGCCATCGAGAATTCGGTAAAAGCATTGGTAATGACCGTGGCGGTCGCCTGGTTGCCATCGACGAAACTGGCGAAATTGCCGGTTTCTGCGGGGTTGTTGCGGAACAGCAATTCATAGGCGAACAGTTGTTGGTCGCGATCGAGAATCGGTTGACGACCCAGAAAGACTTCCTGCTCCGTGTTGTCTGGCATGGCGATCCCTCTTCCCATTCTGTAAAAGATCGACCGTAATCGATCGTTTCTCCAAGCGATGCCCGAATCATAGCACCGCCGGGGCTGGCCGGATTTGATTTTGGACCGCGTTTCCCGCTTCCTGGATACAGGCTACGCGCAGTGCTGCAGAAAGCGTAGAACCCGTTGCTGCATCCAACTGAGTTCTCCGGGCATGCTCCCGGAGACAAAGCCGACATGACCACCTTCCTGCGGGAAATCGATCAGCGTAGTGCCCGAGACCTGCCCGGCAGAGGGGAGGGCGTGCGCCGGCAGGAACGGGTCGTTGCGTGCGTTGAGCAGGAGTGTCGGGACCCGAATGCCGGGTAACCACGGCTTACTTGAAGCGCGGTACCAGTAATCGTCGGCACCGGCGAATCCGTGCAATGGGGCGGTGACGAGGTCGTCGAACGCGTAGAGGGACCTTGCCCGACGCAGGGAACGCTCGTCGAACAGACCGGGAAAGCGCTTGAGCTTGGCTAAGGATGCGGGTTTCAGTGTGTTGAGAAAGTATCGCGTGTAAACATGGTTGAAGCCGCGGGCGAGGTGGTGCCCGCAGGCGGCCAGATCAAACGGAGCGCTGATGGCCGCCGCCGCTTCGACAATTGTTTGGGCAGATGCTTCTTGTTCGCCGAGCCATTTGAGCAGAGCGTTACCGCCGAGAGAAAAACCTACGGCATAAAGCGGACGAGTGGAAAACCGGGTTTTGAGGCGCCGGAGAATCCAGTCAACTTCGACGCTGTCACCGGAGTGGTAGGCCCGCGGCAATCGGTTGGGCTCGCCTGAACAGCCGCGAAAATGCACGACGATGCCGTCCCATCCGATGTCAGTCATGGCATGCATCATGGTCCGCGCGTAGTGGCTGTTCGAGCTGCCCTCGAGTCCATGGAAGAGAACGAGCAGGGGGCGTGATACGGTGTCGGCGGGTGATGTCTCTTTCCAGTCGGTATCGATGAAGTCGCCGTCAGGGGTCTCCCAGCGTTCGCGGCGAAAAGCCGGAGCCTCCGGTTTGATCAACAACGGATAGATGGTCTGGGCGTGTCCGCCTGGTAGCCAGTGGGGAGCGCGGTAATGCGTCAATGCAGCGTACGCAGGGCGGCGTTGCCGGCTTCGGCGCTGTCGTCCGATGCAGCTTCTGTTCCTGCTGATGTGTGCCGCATCAGCAGGCGCCAGCCGTTGGCGCCGCGTTGGTACACATTGGTGGAGAGCATCGGGCCGTGCGGTGTGGCGTCATCGCCAAGATAGAGCATTTCGACGACACTGTGCACTGCGTGCAGGACGCCTTTCCAGCGCATGCTGTGTTTCAGGTGAACGCGGAAGCGCTGGTTGTTGTCGAAGATAATGCGCCAGCTTTCTCGAATGGAAGGATGTCCTGCAAGCCGTTGCCCGGTCGGGTGGATGCAGACGATCTCCTCATCCTCAGACCATACGCCCATCAAGGCCTCGATGTCTGCGCGGCTGATGGCGTCGTAAAAAGCCTCTTCGGCGTCGTCAGGCGAGGTATAGATGACGGTGCTCATGGTTTGGCTTCCGTAAGGGAGGCGTTAAGGCAGGCGGCAAGAACCTGTTGTGGGGCGATTTGATTCAAACAGTCGAAATGACCGAGCGGACAATCGCGTTTGAAACATGGGCTGCAGGCAAGTCCGAGAGAAATGATCTGAGCGTGCTTCGACAGAGGGGGCGTGAAACCGGGCGACGATGAGCCGTAGAGGGCGACGAGTGGGCGGCCGAGTGCCGCTGCCACATGCATCAGGCCCGAGTCATTGCAGACGACAAAATCTGTCATGGCGATGAGATCGATGGCCTGGGCCAGCGACGTTCGCCCACAAAGATTATGTGGTGCCGAGCGACTGAGTCCAATGATGTCTTCACCAATGGCCCGGTCTTTTGCTGATCCGAGAAGCCAGATGGCATAGCCGCGTTCGTCCAGCAGATCGGCGAGTGTCGCAAAATGTCGTGCCGGCCAGCGCTTGGCGGGGCCGTATTCGGCGCCAGGGCAGAAGACAGCGATTTTCCCCGGGCGGGCCAGTGCCAAGGCGGCGAGAGTTTCGTCTTGCTGCGCGAGCGTCGAATCCAGTTTCGGGTCAGGCAACGGGAGAGAGAGCGCTTGCTCCGGTGCTTCCGCCAGTTGTGCGAATCGCTCGACCATTCGGGGCAGGCGTTCGCGGTCCAGCGTGTGGCGCTGGTTGAGCAGTCCATAACGTGCTTCGCCCGTAAAACCGATACGTCGCGGAATTCCAGCCAGCCAGGGAATTAGTGCCGACTTGAGCGAGTTTGGCAGAATGTAGGCGGCGTCATAACCACGTGAGGAGAGTTCGCGGGCCAATCGGTAACGATGACGGAACGCCAGTTCGCCGTGCGCGAACGGATTGTCGATGATCTCGGCGATTTCCGGCATGCGACGCAGGACCGGCGCAACCCAAGGTGCGGCGAGCGCATCAATCTGCAGTCCTGGAAAGCGGTCATGCAGGCGCATGAACAACGGTTGCGCCATGACCGCATCGCCGATCCAGGCCGGTGCAACCACTAGCGCGCGCAACATCGCGGAAGAACTCGGAGAGAGAGTTGGCATGGCGTGAATAAGCAAGGCAAGCGAAGTGAGGTGCCTGGCAGATTCAATGCCCTTTCGGCGCTTCGCCCTTGAATACGTAATGGGTGCCGCAGTACGGGCACACCGCTTCGCCTGTTCTGGCGACATCCAGGAAGACTCGAGGATGCAGGTTCCAGGCGGTCTTGCCGACTGGAGGACATTGCAAGGGAAGGTCGTGGGCCGTAATCTTGACCGGAGGCTGGAGAGAGATTGTCATGATCGACTGCGCAGTGGCGATGAAAATGGGCAGGCGCGGCGGAAAGCCGCGCCCAGACCGTCAGTGTTTGGAGACGGATTCCGCCAGTCCGTCGAAGCCGACGACGCCGGTCTTGCCCTTTGATGCCGGCGCGTTCGCGTCCAGGACGTAGCTGAGCCAGCTTTCGTGGGCCGGCACGCGACCATTGACGCAATCAAAAAACAGGCTTTGCAGCTTGGTGGTGATCGGGCCGCGCTTGCCTTCGCCGATCTGGCGATTGTCGAGTTCGCGGATCGGCGTGATTTCTGCCGCCGTGCCAGTGAAGAATGCCTCGTCGGCACAATACACTTCGTCACGCGTGATGCGCTTCTGGATGACTTGCAGGCCCAGTTCGTCAGCCAGTGTCAGTACCGAGGCGCGGGTAATGCCTTCCAGGCATGAGGTGAGGTCCGGCGTGTACAGCTTGCCGCCCTTGATGATGAAGATGTTCTCGCCTGCGCCTTCGGCCACATAACCGTCAACGTCGAGCAACAACGCTTCGTCGTAGCCGTCGGTAGCGACTTCCTGGTGCGCCAGGATCGAGTTGGTGTAGGTGCCGACGGACTTGGAGCGGCACATGTTGATGTTGACGTGATGGCGGGTGAAGGACGAGGTCT
>CAYUYI010000044.1:0-11414 GCA_964448995.1 uncultured Propionivibrio sp.
CGCAGGAAGGTGCTCTTGCCCGATCCTGACGGGCCGATGACACACACCACTTCGGATGCACTGACCGAACAATCGATGCCGCGCAGAACTTTTAGCGGACCGAAATTCTTGGTCAGCCCCTCAACGCGTATCACCTCGTCCATAACGAGCCTCCAGTCTCTTTACCGCCCAGGCGAGGCCCAGCGTCAATGTCCAGTACATGAGTGAAATCGAAAGATAGGGCTCCCAGTAGCGGGAGTAAGCGCCAGCGACGGTGCGCGCCGTGTAGGCCAGTTCGGCCAGGCCAATCGCCGAGATCAGCGACGAATCCTTGAGCAGGGCGATGGCGTTGTTACCGAGCGGCGGCAGCATGCGCCGGAACGCCTGCGGCAGTACAACGTGGTACATCGTGCGCGCAAACGAGAGCCCCAACGAACGCGAAGCCTCGATCTGGCCACGGTCGATCGACTGAATGCCGGCCCGGAAGATTTCCGAGATGTAGGCGCCGGAATTGAGTGTCAGCGCCAATACGCCGGAAATGAACGCGCCATAATTCTGCTTCAGGCTGCGCGCCGCTTCGCCGGAAATCAGCAGGCCATCGACGGGATTGATGAACAGCGGCAAGACGGCAAAATGAATCAGCAGAATCTGGACGAACAGCGGCGTGCCGCGGAAAAAGCTGACATACACCGTCGACGGCCAGCGCAGCGCGTAACGGCAGATCTGCCGCGCCGGATAGTGGCGTGCTTCGGCCAGACGTGCCAGACCGATGACCAGACCAAGCGCGGTACCTTGTGCGATGCAGATGAGCGTGACCAGAATGGTCATTTGCAAACCGCGCCAGAACATCACCCCGTACTCGGCGATGATGTCGGCGCGGAACCATCCGAACCAGAGGATGGGTTCCATAGTGAAAACCCTTGCCGCTTATTGCGCGGGCAGTGCCGGGGCTTCTGCCTGGAACCAGGTCTTGTAGATCTTGGCGTAGGTGCCGTCGGCCTTGATCGCGGCCAGGCCGGCGTTCAGCTTGTCGAGCAGCGCCTTGTTGCCCTGCTTGACGACGATGCCGAAGTATTCCTTCGGGAAGTTCGGGTCACTCACCGTCTTGAGTTGCTTGTGCTCCTGCACACGATAAGCGATCACGCCGTTGTCACCGATGACCGCATCGACGCCGCTATTGGCCAGTTCGGAAATCGCCACCGGGGTGCTTTCGAAACGCTTGATGTCCGGGCTGGTCTTGCCGAATTCGCGCGAAGCGATGTCGTCACCGGTACTGCCAGTCACCACGCCAACCTTCTTGCCGGCGAGATCCTTGAGGCCCTTGGCGGTGCTGTCCTTGTGCGTACCGATCAGCTGACGCGCCTCGAAGTACGGGGCGGTGAAGTCATAGGACTGCTTGCGCTTCTCGTTGATGGTCACGCCGGAAATGACGAGATCGACGTCACCGTTGTTGAGCGCGGCGAAGATGCCGGTCCATGGCGTGTTGACGATCTTGATCTGCAGCCCGGCTTTCTGGGCAACGGCCTTGATGATATCAACGTCATAGCCAACGATTTCCTTGGACGGATTTTCGTAGGCGAAAGGGCGATAAGTCGCGCTCGACCCCACCACAAGCTCCTTGCTTTGGGCGAGTACGCCCTGACACGCCAGCACGGCCACGCCGAGGGAGAGAAAAATCCTGTTCATCATTTTCATGTCGTTCAATCCGGAAGTGGAAAAGGAAAAGGAAAGCGAAACGTGCGCTGCCACCCTGACACCCGCCGCAGCGCGAAAACACTCGCCAAGGGAAAAGAGTGATAATTGTATGCGCAAAATCCCAAACGAACGAATTCCCTGCTTTTTCTGCTCGGCGCGGCCCGCCTTGGGGAACCGGGGATGCCGCACACCCATAACGCTGATATTTTCCGCATGCCATGAAAAAACACACCGTTTCCGCCGGCTCGGCTGCCTTGCTCCTGTTCATCCTCGCCGGCTGCACCAGCATCCAGCCGCCAACCTCGCCCGATGCCGTCTATGGCGGCCGACCGGGTTACGTCCTCGGTTATCTGCCTATCGACCAACTCCCCGACGTGCGCACTTTCCTGCCACCGCCACCAGCGCCTGGCAGCGCCGCACTGGCGGCCGACGAAGAGGCTTACGCGATCACCCGCAAGTTGCGCGGTTCGCCACGTTGGGAACTCGCCACCCGCGATGCCGACCTGACTTTCCCCAATGCCACCAGCGTCTTCTCGTGCGCGCTCGACATGCCCATCTCCGAACAGGCCACCCCGCACCTCAATATGGTGTTGCGCCGAATCCGGAGTGACGCCAGCCGGGCCAACGACAAACCCAAAGATTTCTACAAGCGCCAGCGCCCCTATCTCGCTCATGGCGACACCAGTTGCACGCCGCATGAGAAGCACAAAAACGACTCGTACCCGTCCGGCCACACCTCGATCGGCTGGGCTTGGGCGCTCGTGCTCGCCGAACTCTCGCCTGAACGTGCCAACGCAATCCTCGAGCGCGGCTACCGTTTTGGTGAAAGCCGGGTCATCTGTGGGGTCCATTGGAAGAGCGACACCGACGCTGGCCGCCTCGTCGGCGCGTCATCGGTCAGCCGTCTGCACGACAATCCGGTTTTCCTCGCCCAGATGAAACTGGCCCGCCAGGAAATCGAAGCCGCCCGCCTCGCCGGGAAAAAATCGCCGCTGGACTGCAAGGCGGAAGCAGAAGCACTGGCGACGCGCTGGTAAGCGTCCAAAACGCTGCGAGCCCGCACCGTTCCGGGCAAAAAAAATCCCGCGCCGAGACGGTGCGGGATCAAAATCTCATCATTGCGATGAGTCAGGGAGGGTCAAACATTGTCAGCAGGGGATGCTGAAGCAACGACTGCAGTCTAAGAGACATCCGACATCTCGTCTGTTGTCCTTCTTTATCCGTTGTGTGACAGTCCGTAATCGCAAACTGTCACAGCCCGATCCCCGCTTGCCCCCACCACCAGCCACTGCCACGACGGAAAAACGCGAGTAGAATGTGGCGGTTTTTGGGCGCCGCCACCGACCGTCGGCACACCGAATACAAGATGAAAGCGCAAGCCTGCGGAACCAGATGACCGTGGGCTCGACGCCTTGACAATAACAATGCTGTCCGGGGGTAATCTGATGAACAACCTGAAGATTGGCACCAGGCTGGTGCTGGGCTTTGCATCCGTCGTGATTCTGTTGGTGGGTTTTGCACTTTTTTCCTATTTGGAACTGCGCACCATCGAAGAACAGACCATCAATCTGGCAAAAATCAACACCGCCGCCTTCGAAGCCGTCAAATCGGGATCACAGGACGTTCCCGAATCCTTGAAAAAGCAGGCTGAAGCAAGCCGTGCCAAAGCGATCGACGCCTACGAATCCGCGGTCACCGGCTTGGCCATCGGCTGCGTGCTGGCATTGGTCATTGCCCTGACCTTCGCGCTCTTGATCACCCGCAGCATCGTCGCCCCCCTCAAGAAAATGACCGCAGTCATGCGCGACATCGCCGAAGGGGAAGGCGATCTCACCAAAAACATCTACCTCACGAGCAAGGACGAACTTGGCGAATTGTCAAAATGGTTCGACATGTTCATGGACAATATTCAGGAAGACATCACCCAGATCGGCGAGAGCACACACCGCATCGCCGAGTCGTCGGTGCAATTGCACGCCACGGCCGAGCAAATCGCCTCGGGTGCGGAAGAGGTCGCCAGCCAATCGGAGAAAGTCGCCATCGCCAGCGAGCAGATGTCAGCATCCTCACGGGATATTGCCCAGAACTGCCATGTTGCCGCCGAAGGTTCCCGCCACGCCAGCGAGGCGGCGATTTCCGGCGCCAAGATCGTGGACGAGACCATCTCGGTGATGAACCGTATCGTCGTTCGGGTCAAGGATACAGCTGACACGATCGAGCGTCTCGGCGACCGTTCCGAGCAGATCGGCGTCATCGCCGGCACCATTCAGGAAATCGCCGACCAGACCAATCTGTTGGCACTCAACGCCGCCATCGAAGCTGCCCGTGCCGGTGAGCAAGGGCGCGGATTTGCAGTCGTCGCCGACGAGGTGCGCAAACTGGCGGAGCGGACACGCAAGGCCACGACCGAAATCAGCGAGATGATCCAGTCCATTCAAAACGAAACACGCGGCGCCGTGATGGCCATGGAAATGGGCGTGCAGGAAGTCACTGACGGCAGCCAGAAAGCGGCCCAATCCGGTGAAGCGCTCTCACGCATCCTGACGCAGATCAACGGGGTCACAACGCAGATCAGTCAGGTGACCAAAGCCGCACAAGAGCAGACCGATACCACCCACGAGATCAGTCAGAACATGCATCAGATCACCGATGTCGTGGCCCATACGACGGCCGGCGCGCACGAAACGACGCGGGCGGCCGACCAGTTATCCGAGCTGGCCAACGAACTCAACCGGATTGTCGGCCAGTTCAAGGTCTGAGCATCTTTCCCTGCATATCACCCAAACGACATGACTCTGCGCATCATCATCACCGGCGGCACCTTCGACAAACGCTACGACGCCATCCGCGGCCAGCTGACTTTCCAGGACACGCACTTGCCCGACATCATCGAACAGGTGCGCACCAGCCTGCCGATCGCGTTCGAACTCAATCAGCTGGTCGATAGCCTCGACATGCAGGACGAGAATCGCCAGAAAGTACTGACCGCCTGCCGCAACGCGCCGGAGAAACTGATCGTCATTACCCACGGCACCGACACCATGACCGAAACAGCTGGCGTGATCGGCCATGCCTTCACCACCGGGGATGCCGCGCTGGCCGGCAAAAAGATCGTACTCACCGGCGCCATGGTGCCGTACTCGGTGTCCGGCAGCGACGCCCTGTTCAACCTCGGTAGCGCCGTCATGGCTACCCAGTTGCTGCCGGCCGGGGTCTATATCACCATGAACGGACGCTGCTTTCCGTGGCAGGCGGTCAAGAAAAACCGCGCACTCGGTGTCTTCGAGGGCGAAGCGCTTTAGAACGTCATCAGCGCCGGCACTTCATTCCCCACGCCAGGCGCGATCCCAGCCCCACCATCGAGCCGACGACCCAGAAAACAGCCGTCACGCCGACGGCGGCCCCGGCACTGCCGAAGAGCATCGGCATCAGCACGCTGGAAGCATTGATCGACATCATGCGCAACCCCAAGGCCTCGCCGTGGCGATGCGGCGGCGTGATCTGGTGCAGGGTGCTCATGATCATCGGTTGCACCACGCCGAGTGAAAACCCCAGAAAGACCGAACAGGCCCCCATGGTCAACGGCGACGGGAGCATCGGATAGATCGCAAACAGGGTCGCGGTCGACAGCATCGCCGTCATGATCACTGCCCATTCCTGCACCCGCGCCGCGACCACCGGCAGGATCACGCGGATTGCTGTCGCTGCCACGGCAAAAGCGCCGAGAATCAGTCCGATGACCGAAGCACTGAACCCCCGTTCGTGCCCAAGCAGCGGCACGACGAACGTGTGTACGTCCCAGCATGAGGCAAGAATCCAGTTGATGAGCAGCAATCGTCGCAGTTTCGGCTCCGCCAGCAAATCCCAGGAACCTTGAGTCTTTCTGTCATCCGCCTGCTCGGGCAGCTTCAGTTCTGGCGCACCGCGCACCAGCAGCCAGGAAATGACCGGCAGCGCGGCCATGAGCGCGAACGCCGCGCGAAACCCCACGTGGTCGATCATCAACCCGGCGGAAAAAGGACCGATGAAATTCGAGATCGACGGCCCGATGGACAGCCAGCTGAAGACCTGTTTGAGCTCGGTCTGGTTAGTAGCCATGCGCCCGACATGGCGCTGCAAGGCAATCAGCGCGCCGCCTGCCGCCCCGCCAGACAACAACGCGGACAGGCAGAGCATCGGAAACGTCGGCCAAAAAGCGGCAGCCGCCGTACCCAAGGTGGCGCAGGTGATGCTGATTGCAACCGGGCGGCGCAGCGTATTGCGATCAGCAAACTTTCCGGCCGGGATCGACAGAAACACCTGCGTCAGCGCAAACAAGGCCATCAGCACCCCCACCGCCAGCGCACTCTGCCCCTCGCGCAAGGCCAGCAAGGGCGCAGCCAGGCGCATGCCGGTCATGCAGGCGTGGATGAACACCTGAACGACGATGAGCCGGATCAGCAACCAGTTGGGTTTCACCTTGGCCTTATTCCCTTCAGGCGCGCAGTTCAGCCAGGATTGCCGTCAGCAGGCGCCAGCAACGCTCGACCGACGCCACCTCGAGACATTCGCCCGGCGCGTGCGCACCGCGGATCGTCGGCCCGAACGACACCATATCCATGGCCGGATATTTGCCGCCGATGATGGCGCATTCCAATCCGGCATGGATCACCTGGGTTGCCGATGTCTCGGCGAAAACGGCACGGAAAGTCGACTGGCAAACCGCCAGCAGGGGTGAAGCCGGATTCGGCCGCCAGCCGGGATACTGCCCTGACATTCTGGCCTCAAGACCGGCCAGCGAGCACAGGCTGACGATTTCTTCAGCAAGATCGAGCGCAGCACTGTCGACCAGCGAGCGCACCATGAAGCAACATTTGCCGGCTTCGGGCGTCAGTTCGACCACGCCCAGATTGTCCGACGTTTCGACCACGCCGTGCACCTGGACGCTCATGCGGCGCGGTCCTTGCGGTGCCGCGTGCAAAACGCCCAGCCACGCGCCCTGCGTCGCGTGTGGCAACACGCGTTCGACGGCACAGGGCGTTGATGTCAGCACCACGTTTTCATCGACACCGGCAAGCTCGGCCCGCAAGACCGCCTGCCAATCGGCCAGGAACGCGTCGATCCGCCGCAACTCGGCCACGGGCACCGCCAGTTCGGCAAACGCTTCGCGCGGCAGCGCATTACGCGCCGTGCCGCCCTGCAGGCGCGCCAGACGGAACGGTACCCGCCGCTCGAACGAACGCAGCACGCGCACCAGCGCCTTGATGGCATGGCCACGCCCCTCATGGATATCAACACCCGAATGCCCGCCCCGCAGCCCGCCCAGCGCAATGCGCAGGCCGTGATAACCGTCGGGAACGGCTTCCCCCACGCCCGAACCACTGACGTTCACGTCCACACCACCGGCGCAGCCCAGATAGAACTGGCCCCATTCCTCGGTATCAAGATTCAGCAGCAGGCGGCCGCGCAGCCAGTCCGCCGACAGACCGCGCGCGCCCCCCATGCCGGCTTCCTCGTCCACCGTCAGCAGCGCTTCCAGCGGCCCGTGGGCCAACGTTGGGTCTTCCAGTGCCGCCAGGATCAGCGCCACGCCGATGCCGTTATCGGCGCCCAGCGTCGTCCGCTCGGCAACCAGCCAACCATCGTCGCGCAGTGTCGGTTTGATCGAGTCGCGGGCAAAGTCGTGTGCAGTATCGGCGTTGCGCTGGCAGACCATGTCCAGATGCGCCTGCAACACCACGCCCGGTGCGTTTTCATAGCCCGGCGCGGACGGCTTGCGGATCAGCAGATTGCCGACAGCGTCGATCTCGGTCGCCAGCCCAAGGCCGGCGGCCCAAGCGACAAGGTGGTCACGCAGCGCCCCTTCGCCCTTCGAGGGACGGGGAATGGCGCACAAGACGGCAAAATGCCGCCACACGGCCGACGGCGAAAGCGTGTCGAGGGCCGGAGAAATAAGAGAGGTCGTCATCGGGGGAACGGGAAAAGGTCATTGTGCCGCTGATGGCGCACAAAACTTGTATGTTACCCCCGAACGACGAATCCGGCGATGCTGTCGCCCAACATGCCAATCAAACGTTGCATCACGCCGGATTCGCCCCCCCGAGAATCAACCGAGCAGCGTTTCTGCCTTCACGTAGGGATAACCGAGATCCTGCGCCACCGCTGCGTAGGTCACTTGCCCAAGCGCCACATTGAGGCCGTTGCGCAGATGGACCGAATCCTTGAGCGCCTGTTTCCAACCTTTGTCCGCCAACTCGATGGCGTGGCCGATGGTGGCATGGTTCAGGGCAAACGTCGAGGTACGCGCGACGGCCCCCGGCATGTTGGCCACGCAGTAATGCACGACGCCATCGACGACAAAAGTCGGCTCGGTGTGCGTCGTTGGGTGCGACGTCTCGAAGCAGCCGCCCTGGTCGATGGCCACGTCGACCACCACCGCCCCTTGCTTCATGCGCGACACCATGTCGGCGGTCACCAGCTTGGGCGCGGCGGCGCCCGGAATCAGCACGCCGCCGATCACCAGATCGGCATCGAGCACGGCTTCCTCGATCGCATGGGCGTTCGAGAATTTGGTACTGATGCGGTTGCCGAAAATCAGGTCGAGTTGGCGCAGTCGGTCGACGTTCTTGTCGATCACCGTCACCCGCGCACCGACGCCGATCGCCATTTGCAGGGCGTTGGTGCCCACCATGCCGGCGCCGATGATCACCACATGCCCAGCCTCGACCCCCGGCACGCCACCGAGCAGAACCCCCATGCCCCCCTTCGACTTCTCCAGATGTGCCGCGCCGGCTTGCACCGCCATGCGCCCCGCCACCTCGCTCATTGGCGCCAGCAGTGGCAGCCCGCCGTGCGGCCCGGTGATCGTCTCGTAAGCGATACAAACGGCACCCGACTTGATCAGCGCCGCCGTCTGCTCGGGATCGGGGGCCAGGTGCAGATAGGTGTAGAGAATCTGCCCCGGCCGCAGCATCGCACATTCCTGCGGCTGCGGCTCCTTGACCTTGACGATCATCTCGGACGCCGCAAAAATCGTCGCCGCATCCGGCATCAACGTGGCGCCGGCGGCTCGATACTGCTCGTCGCTCAGGCCAATCGCCGCGCCGGCGCCGCACTCGACCAGCACCGCATGCCCGCGCGCCGTCAGTTCTCGCACGCTGGCCGGCGTCAGACCGACGCGGTATTCGTTGTTCTTGATTTCCTTGGGTACGCCGATCTTCATGCCATTCTCCTCAGGGGTTAGATACAGGACAGACAACAGTCTCGGCAAAACCCCAAAAAAACAACAGCGAGATTAAATATTTTCTGTTTTAATAAGTTTGTCTAATAACAATCCGTTCATTTCATGACGCCGCTTTCGCCCGATCTGCTCGAATGCCTGGCCGCCCTTGTCGAAGAAGGCGGGTTTGAGCGCGCCGCCCGCCGACTGTCGATTACCCAGTCGGCCGTCTCGCAACGGCTGCAAGCGATGGAAGCCCAAATCGGCACGGTGCTCATCGTCCGCAGCAAGCCGTTGCGCCCGACACCGGCCGGCCGCCTGCTGCTCAAACACGCCATGCAGCTGCGCCTGCTGCACGCTGACCTCCAGCAGGATCTGCGCCTGCTCGGCGATAGCGACGCCGGTGCGGCATCGAGTGCCGAACGCATCGCCATCGCCGTCAATGCCGACAGCATCGCCACCTGGGCACTGCCGGCACTCACCCCGCTGGTCTGCAACGGACTGCCACTCGAAATCATCACCGACGACCAGGACTTCACGCACGAATGGCTGCGTGAAGGACAGGTGCTGGGCTGTGTGACGACGCTCAAGCGCGCCCTGCGCGGCTGCAAGGTCGTGGCGCTCGGCGCCATGGCCTATATCGCCGTCGCAACGCCGGAAACCGTGGCACGCGCCTGCCCCGATGGATTCACCGCCCACACCCTGCGTGACTTGCCGTTCATCGCCTTCAACCGCAAGGATGACCTGCAGGCCGAATTCGTCGGCCATGCGCTCCGGCTCCGGCAGGTCAACCTCAAGCAACGCTTCGTTCCCAGCTCCGAAGGGCAGGTACGTGCCATCCTCGCCGGGTGGGGGGCCAGTGTCGTGCCGGAGCAGCTGGTGCGTCCGCTGCTGAACGATGGACGCCTCATCAACCTCTGCCCTTCGGTCACCCTGCCCGTCGATCTCTACTGGCACTGCTGGAATCTCGACTCCGCCGTCCTCAACGCACTGACGCAAGCCATCGTCGGCGCGGCCGCGGAATCGCTCAAACCAGCTTGAACACGGGTTTCAGGGCAGAAACATCGGCTGCGCCAGCCCGCCCCGAATTAATGCACGATGCATTTAACCGACAATTTTCCAAGGCTGGAGTATGATGCACGCGCTCCCCAGTTTATCCATCGGCGAGAGTGCCCTGGCGCGTTCGCCATGCTTTTTTTGTTCATAGAAGGAATGCAATGTCGATCAGAATCTTCGTACTCACCGCAACCGCTGCTTCGCTGCTGATGCTGGGCGGCTGTGACGTCGTGAAATCCTCGAGCACGCCGGCAACGCCAAAACGCCCAAGCGTCGCCGCCACGGTCAACGGCACCAATATCGCCGAAAGCCAGCTTGAGACCATTTTCAAGCAGAACGGGGCCGAGGCCATGATCAACGACGAGGCCTTGCGCGCACGCGTCATCGACCAACTGGCCGTCCAGTTGATCGCCGCCAAGGAAGCCGCCAAGAAGGGGCTCGACAAGGAAGCGGAGACCAAGGAGCAGCTGGAGATGGCACGCCAGTCGATCCTCGCCACCGCGCTGGTCAAGGATTACGTCAAAAAGAACCCGGTCACCAGCGACGAGATCAACAAAGAATATGAAAAACTGAAAGCGTCCATGAACGGCAAGGAGTTCAAGGCGCGCCACATTCTGGTCAAGCAGGAAGCCGAAGCCAAGAGCCTCATCGCCAAACTGCAGGCCAATCCGAAGAGCTTCGAGGCACTGGCCAAGGAAAAATCGATCGACCCGGGCTCGAAGGCCAATGGCGGCGATCTCGGCTGGTTCGATCCGGGCCAGATGGTGCCGGAATTCAGCGCGGCGCTGAATGCGCTGCAAAAGGACCAGATCACGCAGGAACCGGTCAAGACCCAATTTGGCTATCACATCATCCAGCTCGAGGATTCGCGCGACCGCCAGTTCCCGCCCGTGGAAGACGTCAGCGCCAAACTCGAAGAACAGTTGCAGCAGAAAAAGCTGGCCGCGTTCCTCGAAGACATGAAAGCGAAGGCGAAAATTTCCATTACCAAGCTGCCGGGCGCCGACAAGCCCGCGCCCACCCCCCCGGCCGCAGCTAAGTAAGATAACGCTAGCACACGCGGCCCGTTCGAATTCGACCGGGCCGCGCCCGAAGGCTGCGCCGAATCTGGCACAATGGCAGCCATTCTATCCATCGCTCTGCCCATCCGCGGTATGTCACACACACCGAAGCTACGCTCGCCGCTCGACCGCGCGCGTCAAGTCCTGCTGTTCGAACTTGGCGGCCTGATCCTGATCACGCCGCCCTTTGCCTGGGCCAGCGGCGTGCCGGCTGGCGACTCGCTCATGCTACTAGCACTCATCGCGTTCATCGCCGGCGTATGGAATGCCGTCTACAACACCGCTTTTGACTGGACCGAAGGCCGCGTGACGGGGCGCACTGCCGACCGTCGCCCTTACCCCCTGCGCATTGCGCACGCGCTCGGTTTTGAATTCACCTTGATCCTGATGACACTGCCGCTCGTCATCCACTGGACCGGCATGGG
>CAYUYI010000045.1:0-11409 GCA_964448995.1 uncultured Propionivibrio sp.
TATCTTTCAAGAAATTTATAAATTAGTGAATTGATGGCAGCGTTTTTGACTCGGCGGCGCCAGTCCGGCTGGCTTTCCATCCTCCCGCTCAGCGGCCGGGTGGTTCTTGCGCACGTCGTGCGTGAGCGCGAGGGGCGGCCGAGCGTGCGGATGCTGGACAACTTCGCGGCCGAAAACGGTGTCGTCGATGCGTTGGGGCGCTTGCGTACGGCGCGGAAACTCAACACCTATGCCTGCACGACCCTGCTCGCCGATGGCGAATGCTCGGTGACTCAACTCGAGGCGCCTCCCGTGCCGCGCGAGGAGCGCAAGGAGGCCTTGCGCTGGTCGCTCAAGGAAATGGTGAACTATCCGGTCGAGACGGCGTGTCTCGATGTGCTCGATATCCCCGCCGAAGGCTTGCCGCAGGGGCGCGCTGCCGGTGTTTTGGTGGTTTCGGCAGCGGAATCGACGGTGCGCGCCTGTGCCGCGCCGTTTGAGGCTGCCGAGGTGGATCTCGCGGCGATCGATATTCCTGAGCTCGCACAGCGCAACATCGCGGCGTTGCTGGAGGACGAGAACCGCGGTCTCGTGTTTTTGCGCATCGACGAATCGGGCATGATGCTGACGCTGACCTTCCGCGGCGAACTGGTGGCCGTGCGTCGCAGTGACATGAACTCCGCACAGTTGGGCAGTCGCGACGATGAGCAGCGCGGCCGCGTCATGGAGCGGCTGTTGCTGGAGATGCAGCGCAGTCTGGACAATTTCGATCGCCAGTACAGTCACATTCCGGTATCAAAGGTCGTGGTGGCGAGTTATCCGCACGCGGAGCATCTTGTCGAGGAATTGCGCCACGGCACCTATGTGCCGGTGGTGGCCATGGACTTGTCGGCGCAGGTCGACTTCCCCGGTGCGCCGGAGCTGAAGTCGCCGGAGATGCAGTCCCGTTATCTGCTGGCGCTCGGGGCCGCGTTACGGACGGGGGCGCCCGCATGAGCCAGCAGATCAATCTTTACGACGTTCGTCTGCGCCCTCGCCGACTGGTGTTGACCGGGCAACGCATGGTCATGGCCTTGGTGGGCGTCGTTACGCTGTCCGGGGCGTGGGCGTTCTGGGTCCGGGGGCAGGCGGAAAGCGCCAATGCCGAGGCCGCACGGCTTGTCGCCGAGACGAAGGAATGGCAAGCGAAGCATGACGTGCTGGCCCGGCAGATGGCCGAGAAGCGGTTGCCGGCGGCTTTGCAGAATGAGCTTGAGACGGCCCGGACTATGCTGTCGGTGCGCCAGGAGGTCATTGGCGTGCTTGATTCGGGCCGACTGGGCAATGCCGAGGGATTTTCCGGCCTCTTCACCGGGTTTTCGCGGCAAGCGGATCGGGAGTTGTGGCTGACCGGTTTTGTCGTCAGCTTGGGCGGGCAGGAAATCGAAATTCATGGAAAATTGTTCGATTCGACCCGTCTGCCGGGCTATGTGCAGCGGTTGAGTACCGATCCGGCCTTCAAGGGGCGGCGTTTCGCGGCGCTGACGATGGCCAGCGTCGAGCCGGTCGAGGCAAAGCCGGGCGCGACGACCGTCACCCCGCAACCCGTCGCAGCCGCCGGAGAGACTTTGAAATTGCCGCGTCATATCGAATTCGTCCTGCGTTCGGAGAATGCCGGCGAGGGCGCGAAGTCGACGGAGGCCAGGAAATGATGGCCGCCTGGAAACGCTTGATGGCGCGCTTCGATGCGCTGGCTCTGCGCGAGCGCGTGCTGGTTTCGCTGGCTGTCTGGGGGGCAACCGTGGCGTTGGTGTGGGCCGTGTTCGTCGACCCCGCGGCGTTGCAGCGGCAAGGCGCGGTGCGGACAATCGCCCAGCAGCAGGTACAGTTGACGACGTTGAAGGCGCAGGTGGCTGCATTGCAGGCACCGGGACGTTCTCCGGAAGATCAGGCGCGGGCGGAACTCGAAGCGCTGAAGAAACAGTTGGCCGAGATGGGCGGGCGCCTGGCGGCCATGGAGAGTGCGCTGGTGCCGCCCCAGCGCATGGTGGGGCTGCTGGAAAGCATGATCGGCGGGCGCAGCGGGTTACGCCTGGTCGGTTTGCGTACCTTGCCGGTGGCGCCGGTGCTGGAGAATAAGGAAGGCGGCAAGGGTAAGGCGGAAGGCGCGGCAGATGCGGGTTCGGGTCCGAGTGGTGGGCTCTACAAGCATGGTGTTGAGTTGACGCTGGAAGGGGGGTACGCGGAACTGACCGATTATCTGGCGCGTCTTGAGCAGTTGCCCCAGAAACTGTTGTGGAGCAGCGTTTCCTTGTCGGCGGAAAAGCACCCGAAACTGGTGCTGAAACTGACGGTGTTTACTTTGAGTCTGGATCGGGCATGGCTGGCTTTCTGATTCGTTGGTCAATGAGCTCGGCGCTCGTGCTGATTGCCGCACCGGCCATGGCGCAGCGGGTGATGGCGGATCCGACGCGACCGCCGGGCAATGTTGTGATGGATTCGCAAGCAGTGGTCGACGTTTCGGGGCCGGTGCTGCAGTCGGTGCTGATTCCAAAAAAAGGTCGTCCCGTTGCGGTGATTG
Source organism: uncultured Propionivibrio sp. (assembly GCA_964448995.1). Lineage (GTDB taxonomy): Bacteria > Pseudomonadota > Gammaproteobacteria > Burkholderiales > Rhodocyclaceae > Propionivibrio. The sequence goes on from CAYUYI010000045.1 coordinate 2,540, forward strand.
GCGGGCAGCAGGTTCGACTGGGCGAGAAGTACGGCGAGAGCCGTCTGGTGCGCCTGAGCGAGCGCGAGGCGGTGCTGGAGGGGCCGTCGGGGACTGAACGCCTGTCACTGACGCCGGGCGTCGAGAAAATCGCCATCCGGAAGAGTTCGAAAGAAAAAACGACTGCCGCCGAGGGCGGGCAGCGTGGGGGAAAACCATGAAGTTCAGATTGATTCTGCCGCTACTGACGATCGGGATGCTGCTGACGGGGTGCGTAAGCCAGTCACGCGTTCCGGCGGGGACGACCTTTGATCGTATCGGCCAGGAAATGCAGGGCGCGGTCGCCAGTAAGCCGAAATCGATGGATGAGGCCTTGAATCAGGCGATGCTGCCGTCCATGCAGCTCGATCTGCCGGCCACGGCAAAGAGCGTTGAACCGCGCTTCGACCTCGCCGTCAATGGCGCGCCGGCGAATCAGGTGTTCATGGCGCTGGTCAGCGGAACGCGCTACAGCATGCTGGTGGCGCCGGAAGTGAGTGGCAACGTGACCGTGAATCTCAAGAGCGTCACCGTGCGCGAAGCGCTGGAAACCTTGCGTGAACTGTATGGCTACGAATTCAAGTTTCAGGGAACGCGCATCTACATTCAGCCGAATACGATGCAGTCGCGGCTTTTTCAGCTCAATTACCTGGCCGGACGGCGCCAGGGGCAGTCGGACGTCCGCGTGACATCGAGTTCGATCAGCAGTACGTCGGGGACGACGAGCGGGGCAACGAACACGGCGGCGACCGGCGCGGTGGCCAGCGGTTCGGGGACAGCTTCAACGCTGCCCAGCAGCCGCGTGTCGACGTCTTCCGACAACGATTTCTGGAAGGATCTGGCGCAGGCGTTGACGGCGATTGTAGGCAGCGAAGGCGGGCGCGCCGTGATCATCACGCCGGCCTCTGGCGTTGTGCTGGTGAAAGGGTTCCCGGCAGATCTGCGTGCCGTGGAAAATTATCTCAGGGCGACCCAAGTGATCGTCGAGCGGCAGGTGATGCTCGAAGCCAAGATCCTCGAAGTGCAACTCGGTGAAGAGTATCAGTCCGGTGTGAACTGGAGCCATTTCGGTGGTTCGAATAACCGCTTTGCCTACGGATCGACCCAGCCCGGGACGACACTCAACGCCGCCGGGAAAGCGGGCTTCGATCCGACCACGGGGTTGGCGCTTAGCGGTTCGGCAGGCGTGACGTCTACGGCGGGCGCGATCTTGCCTGGCGTTGCCGGCATCGTCTCGGCGGCGAAGACGGGCAGTGGGCTGTACGGTCTGGCGTTCCAGAGCGCGAATTTTGCCGCATTGCTCAATTTCCTCGAAGGGCAGGGGAACGTACAGGTCTTGTCCAGCCCGCGCATCGCCAGCATCAACAATCAGAAAGCAGTACTCAAGGTCGGATCGGATGAATTTTTCGTGACCAATGTCAGTTCGACAACGACCACGTCGGGTACCGGGAATGTGACGACACCGTCGATCACGTTGCAACCGTTCTTTTCCGGAATTGCCCTGGATATCACGCCGCAAATCGACGACGAGAACAACATCATCCTGCACGTGCATCCGTCGATCAGTGTGGTGACCGAAAAGCAGAAAGTCATTGATCTCGGTTCGATGGGGTCTTTCACGCTGCCGCTGGCGAGCAGCACCGTCAATGAAACCGATAGCATTGTTCGGGTGCAGGACGGCAACATCGTGGCGATCGGTGGCCTGATGAAGCAGGAACAGTCGGCCAGCGCCAGCGGTTTGCCGGGATCGACGACATCGACCATGGGCATGCTGTTTGGGACACGTGACAAGTATCTGCTCAAGCGCGAGCTGGTGATCCTGATCAAGCCGACCATCATCCGCAACGATTCAAGCTGGAAGGACGATCTCGTCGAGACACAAAATCGCCTGCAGGCACTCGACCCGCGGTTGATGCAACTTCCGCCGGCGGCACCATGATGAAGCAGCGGAGGCGTCGTTGTACCTGAAGCATTTCGGTTTGAGTGAACTGCCTTTCCGCATCACGCCGGACACGAGTTTCGTTTATGCCAACCGCTTTCATCAGGAAGCGTTGAATACCTTGCTGGTGGCGTTGCAGGAGGGCGAGGGTTTCGTCAAGATCACCGGCGAAGTCGGTACCGGCAAAACCTTGCTCTGCCGGCGCCTTTTGCAGGCGCTTGGCGACGATTGGGTAACGGCCTATCTGCCGAATCCGAACCTCGATCCGGATACCTTGTTTTTGGCGATCGCCGAAGAACTCGGCATCAACGACGCGGCGGGTCTGGACGCATTTCATCTGGTGCGGCGCATCAACCTGGCCTTGCTTGATCTGGCGCGCGAGAAGAAGCATGTGGCCATCTGCATCGATGAGGCGCAGGCGATGCCGGTGCCGACGCTGGAGGCCTTGCGCCTGCTGTCGAACCTCGAAACGGAAAAACGCAAGTTGTTGCAGATTGTTCTTTTCGGACAGCCGGAACTCGACGAGCGCTTGCGCCGTCCGGAGATTCGCCAGCTTTTGCAGCGCATCACGTTTCATGCCCGCTTGCGTGGGGTCCAGCGGAATGAAATTGGCGAGTACGTGGCCTATCGTCTGCGTGTGGCCGGTTATCGTGGCGATGGCCTGTTTTCACCGGCGGCCTTGCGTGCCCTGTATCGCGCCAGCGGCGGAACGCCTCGGTTGATTAACGTGCTGGCGCACAAGGCGTTGCTCTCGGTATTCGGGGAAGGGCGTGCCAAGGCGGAATTGCGGCACGTTCGTCTGGCGCACCGGGATACCGAGGGGGCACGCCGCTTGCGCTGGTTCTGGTGGTGATCCATGAGCTTGTTGAATCGCATGTTGCAGGATCTCGATGCCCGTCAGGAGGGTGGCCGCGCAGCGGCGCGCCTGCATGACGATGTCCGGCCCCTGCCGCCGGCAGTGGCGTCGCGCTGGCCGAAGCGGGTTGCGACCTTGGTCGTGGCGGGTGCGATTGTCGTTGGCGTGGCGTACGTCTATTGGCCGGTATCCGTGATCGAGGGCGTCGAGTCCGCCGCAACGACCGGCGTCGTGTTGCCGCCTGTGCCGCGCGAGCCGGTGTTGCCGCCGGATCCGGCGACGGTTTCGGTCGTCGTTCCATCCGCGACGCTACCCGAGCCAGCGACGGGCCCGGTTGCCGACGATCCGGCATCGCTGGCGCGCCTTGACGGGGGGAGCTTGCGTCTTTCGGATGCCTTGTTCATGCCGGTCGGCAAGAAAGCGCCGGCCAAGACCGGAGCCGGGTCGCCTGTCGCCTCTGCCGCTGTCGGTTCGCAGTCCGTTGAGGCACCGCGCCGCAAAACCCTTGATGGCGAGAAGCTGCGCGCCTCCGATCCTTCTCCGGCGCCGTCACCGGAGGTGCCGCGAGCGGGCAAGGGACCGGCGATCGAAAAAACCGATGCGGCCGGGACGCCGCGTGAGCGTGCGGAAAGCGATTACCGGAAGGCGATCGCCGTGGTCAACCAGGGGCGGATGGTCGAGGCTATCGAGACATTGCAGGGCGCTTTGCGGCACGATGGCGCGCATGTGCCGGCACGGCAGTTGCTCATCAAGCTGTTGTTTGAGGCACGGCGGGCCGATGAGGCGATGCAGATGCTGCGCGACGGTCTGCAAATCCTGCCGACGCAGAGCGCATGGGCGATGGCGCTGGCCCGATTGCAGGTCGATCGCGGCGATCTGCCGGGGGCGGCGCAGACGCTTGAGCGTTCGCTACCGTCGGGGGCGGCCAGCGCTGACTATCAAGGCTTTGCCGGGCATGTGGCTTACCGGCTGGGTCGTCACCGGGAGGCGGTTGATCACTATCAGGTCGCTACGCGCTTGGTCCCTGGCGACGGGCGCTGGTGGCTTGGTCTCGGCCTGGCGTACGATGCCGAAGGGCGCGTGAACGAGGCTCGGGAAGCGTTGTTGCGGGCCAAGGCCAGTGGCACGTTGAGTGCTGAACTGCTGGCTGTTGCCGAACAGAAACTGCGCTGAGCTTTCTCGCGCCGAGCCCTCAGTTTCGTTGCATCAGGCGCGATAGCTCGGTCTTCAACCAGCTGATCTCCGGGAACTGTCTCACCAGTTGGTCAAGTTCCTTTGCGGCGGTGGTGGCATAGGCCGGGTGCGTGGCGATTGCGCGATGCAGGGCGCTCCGGGCATCCGCCTTGCGGTCGTCGAGCGCAAGGAGCCAGGCGAGTTTGAACGTGACGAGATCGACGGGAGAGAAACGGATCGCCATCTCGCAAACCGTGATCTTGTCGGGCAGCGCTTCCCGATTCACTTCGATTTGATGCGCGTAGCTGAGAGGAACGTAATGTGCGAGCAGCGATTCGCGATGCAGGCGCGCCAGCGCGTCGAGGCGGGCGCGTGACGAGGCGGGCTGGCCAGCGTCGTTGACGGTGCGGGCGTACAAGGTGTTTTCGAGGTGCCGGTAGTCGACGATCAGCGAGGCGAGGGTCATTGCGCCCAAGGAGAGTCCGAGGAGAATGACCCATCGCCCGTGGCGGCTGATTTCGGGGTGCATGCCCGCTTGGCTGCCTAGACCCAGCGCCAGGGAGGCAATGCCGAGGAAAAACACATACCACAATGGGTATTCGAGCTGGCTGTGCGTGCCGATCACCAGCAACAGGGCGGCGACCCACCACTGCATCGCCGTCCATTCGGTGCGGATGAAGGCTCGCCACCATCGCCAGACCAGTACGCAGACAAACAGTGTTGCGAGGATGCCGAATTCGCTCAGCAACTGGATGATCAGATTGTGGGCGTGCTCGCCGCCGCCGAGATAAATGCCGGGCTGATTGGCGGCCGTGATGTAGGAGGCATAGGGAAAGTGCCCGATGCCGGCACCAAGCCAGGGATGGTCGGCGAATATGGCGAGCCCCGTCCGCCAGAGCTGGAGTCGCTGGGATGGCGTGCCGGCTTCACGGAACAGGCGTTCGCCGGAGAGGCTGGCATTGATCGTGGTGGCGACTTCGCTGTGGGCGAGTGCGAATTGCAGAAGCACGGTCAGTGCGAGGATTGCGGCGGCTGCTACCGCAGTACGGCGCAGTGCCGGCGTTTTGAAACGCCAGGCAGACCACAGTGACAGCACGGTCAGCCCGAAGGCGTAGAGCAGCGTGCTGCGCGATCCGGTCAGGGTCGAGGAGGTCGCCAGTCCCGTGGCGGTGGCGATGAACAGGGTCCAACCGATACGTTTTTCGGCATGCAGAAAGAGCGCAGAAGCGATGCCGAGCCAAAGATAATCGGCCAGGTGATTGGGCTGACCGAGGTTGCCGCTGCCTCTGGCTAACGGCGAAATGAGTCCGGAACCGAAGCCGTATCCGGCGAACTGGAGGGCTTGAATCGCTGCCGAGAACACGGCCCCGAAGAGGATGGCAATCGCCGCACAGCGGGCGATGGTCTCCGGCCGAACCACGCGTCGCAAGTTGCTGGCGGCAGTCAGCATCAGCAGGCTCCACAGCAAGTAGAGTGCCGCCAGCAGTGCCTGCGTGATCGACTGTGCCAAACCGGTGAAATATTGAAGCAGCAGCAGGCCGATCAGTCCGAGCGGAATCAAGGCGATTTCCGGGATTTCGATGTCCTCGATCAAATGCCGGTGGGTCAGAACACACGCCGCGAGCAGGCCGAACATGGCCGCCGTCCATTCCTGAATGAAGGAGGGGATCGGGTTGAAATGGTGTGGAATGAGGAACGGCAACGCCAGTGCCGCACACAGGCACGCGAGGCCGAGACGGGCGAGAAGAGGGGGGTGAGGCATAGGCAGAAGGTCGGTGTCGAACCCGGATTATGGCAGATGTATCGAGGCGATTCGGGGAGGTGTTTTCATTGGGTAGTGTCGCGACGGTATTGCGAAACAAAATGATGTGTTATGGATTGTTCAATGAAGTCTTTGGTGCGATCTGGTTAATTCCCTGTTGGAATCATGTGTTGTCACGATTGATGTGAGTCACCAGCGTGCACGACGGCATTTATGGCGCGATTCGCGCTGGATCAGATAGCGAATATTCGGCTTGGTGGCGTTGTTTATTCCGATTCGTCGAGCCGTTGATGCAATGCCAGGCGGGCAGAAATGGCCGTCTGGTGATTGTTTGTGGATGACCGAATTGATTCATTTTTGGAATCAAGTTGTGATCATGTTTTGTTTGAAGTCGGCAGGTAATGGTGCAAGAATGAAAAACAGTCAATGAGGTGTTTGAGCAGGTCGCCGCAGAGCGATCCCCATGCCGCTTGATGAAATGTCAGTGAGAACTTGCCGCGACAGGCCGATGACCCTCCTGTCAGGCCACGACCAGCGTTCGATGGCATGCGGTTTCGGGCAAAGTACCCGCCGCGGCGATTTCACTGCAAGAAGACAGTTGTCCAATAATGACTATCCCCGACAATCTGCTGCCGGTGCTGAGGGGGCTCCGGCGTCTGACAGAGACAGGCCGGACAGCAATTCGAGGGGTTTCAGGAGAGTTTGCGATGTCATACGTTACCAGCGTTCTCGAACTGGTCGGCAAAACCGACCCCCATCAACCGGAGTTCCAGCAGGCGGTCAGGGAAGTGCTCGAATCCCTTGAGCCGTGCATCGACAAGCACCCCGAGTACAAGCGTGCCCGGATTCTCGAACGCATCGTCGAACCCGAACGCGTCATCATATTCCGCGTGCCATGGGTTGACGACAAGGGCGATGTTCAGGTCAATCGCGGTTACCGTGTCGAATTCAATAGTGCCATCGGCCCGTACAAGGGTGGGCTGCGCTTCCACCCCAGCGTCAATCTCTCCATTCTCAAGTTCCTCGGCTTCGAGCAGATTTTCAAGAACGCGCTGACGACGTTGCCGATGGGGGGCGGTAAGGGCGGGTCGGACTTCGATCCGAAGGGCAAGAGCGACATGGAGGTGATGCGCTTCTGCCAGTCATTCATGAGTGAACTGTTCCGCCATATCGGCGGGCGGACCGATATTCCCGCTGGGGACATCGGCGTCGGTGGTCGCGAAATTGGCTTCATGTTTGGCCAGTATAAGAAGCTGGCCAATGAATTCACGCCGGTGCTGACGGGCAAAGGTCGCAACTGGGGCGGTTCCCTGGTCCGTCCGGAAGCCACGGGCTATGGCTCGGTCTACTTTGCCGAGGAAATGCTCAAGACCCGCAAGGACAGTCTCAAGGGCAAGGTCTGTGCGGTGTCCGGTTCCGGCAACGTCGCTCAATTTACGGTCGAAAAACTGAATCAGCTCGGGGCCAAGGTCGTGACACTGTCCGATTCGGAAGGCTCGATTTATGATCCGAAAGGCATCGATCCCGACAAGCTGGCATTCGTCATGGAGCTCAAGAATGTTCGCCGTGGCCGGATCAAGGAATACGCCGAGCGCTATGATTGCCAGTTCCTGGCCGGACAGCGGCCGTGGGGCGTCAAGTGCGATGCCGCATTCCCGAGTGCGACGCAGAACGAAATCGATGCCAAGGATGCTGATGCACTGCTCAAGAACGGCTGTTTCGTCGTTTCCGAAGGGGCGAACATGCCGTCCACGCCGGATGCCGTCGAGCTGTTCCTCAAGGCAGGCATCCTCTATGGTCCGGGCAAAGCGGCCAATGCGGGTGGCGTGGCGACCTCCGGCCTCGAAATGAGCCAGAATTACATGGCATTGTCGTGGACGCGTGATGAGGTCGACGCCAAGTTGCATGGCATCATGCAGTCGATCCACGAAACGACGTTCAAGGCGGCGAAAGACTATGGCTTTGCCGGTAACTATGTCATCGGCGCCAACATCGCGGGCTTCCGCAAGGTTGCCAGCGCCATGCTGGATCAGGGCGTCGTCTGATCGCTTGATTGCCTCGGGGGAGGAAAGCCCGCCGTCATGGCGGGCTTTTTTTCGCGTGCGCGAGAAGTCGGCGTCCGACGGGTCAAAGGTGGTAGAGAACCGCCCGTTGTCCCGGTGAGTCGGCGTGCAGGAAGAGACGCTTGCCGGAGGAGAGCGCATTGGCGTCGACGACACGGATGGCCGCTTCCCATGCGCCTTGTTCCGGGAGCAGTGCGCCGAGCTGATTGGGTTCTTCCTGCAAAAACTCCGGGTCGAAGCGATTGCCTTCGCGTGCGCCGAAGTAGGCGACATAAAGAATATTCATCTCGACCATCTCGTTGAAGAAGTGAGTCCCCAGCGATAGATCGGGAACCAGGCCTTCATGCATCGAGTCCAGTTCGCAGAATACCGATGCGGTGTTGATCTCACCGAAGGAAACAGGGATGCCGAGTGAAGCAGTGCCGGTACCCCAGCGCCCGGGGCCGATCAACGCGATCTGCTTTTGTGTCGCGAGTCGCGGGTGCTGACAGATGTTGCCGATGAGCCGAGCGACATCGTAACGCTCGCGCTCGCCGAGCTTGCCGTACACAGCCGGAACCACGAAGACGACCCAGTCGAGCTTGATGGCGCGGCTGTGGCCGACGACGCCGCCATGGGCGTCGAGCACGATCTGCTCGCGGCTGATTTCGGGAAGGGCGGACATCGTTTCTTCGTCTGCCTTGACCTGCAGTGGCCGACACTGGAGCAGATTGATTCGATAGCTGCCGTCGGGCTGAAAGTTGGCGGTGAATTCGATGTCGATTTCCGTCTTATAAGCATCACGGAGCGCACCGAGGATGTGGCGGATGTCGTGGTGGAAGTAGGTGTTCGAAAGCAGGTTGTCGAAAGTGAGAATCCAGCAATTTCCCGTGGTCTGTCCGCGTTCCTCATAGTACTTTTCGAGCATTCTGTCCTTGACGGCAAAAATGTCGATCGGCAGATCATCGCAAAGCGGCGAGACATCGAGAAAGTGCGCGTTGTCGAACTGATTCGAGGCGAGGTCAATGAGGTCGAGCCGGCGCTGCGTGTAGCGGCGGACTTCGTCGAAACTGGCTTCCG
>CAYUYI010000046.1:0-11235 GCA_964448995.1 uncultured Propionivibrio sp.
AAGGTGCAGCAACTGATTGAGCCGATGCTGACCGTCGTGCTCGGTTGCCTGCTCGGCTGGATCATGCTCTCGGTTCTCGGACCGGTGTACGACGTCATCAGCAAAATCAAGACCTGATCGGGCCTCGCCAATGAAAACCCGCCGCCTGCTTTATCTCACTGCCCAGCAGATGGTTGCCACCCGGTGGCAAGCCGGCCATCTCGACCAGGAAGGCATCTTCGCCGCCAATGAATCTGGGCACCAGCAATTCGCGGCCTATCTGGCGCAACACCCGAACGATGTCTTCGTGCTGCTCGCCAACGTTTCCGAAGAGGGCTTTCAGGTCGAAACCATCCCGTTCCTGCAGGGCGCCGACCGCCAAACCGTCATCAAGCGTCGCCTTGGGCAGGTATTCTTCAATGCGCCGCTCACGGCATTCCTCTCTCTGGGCCGCGAGAAGACGTCCCGGAAGGATGAGCGCGTATTGCTGGCCGCCCTGACCAGCCAGGAACTGTTTGCGCCCTGGCTGAAAATCATTGCCACAGGGGCCGTTGCGCTGTCCGGCATCTACTCGTTGCCGCTGCTGGCGCCATCACTGATAACGCGGCTCAAGATCACCGAACGCCAGAGCCTGTTGCTGACGCTTCAGGATCAGAGCATTCGGCAAAGTTACCTCGAGGAAGGACACGTTCACTTCAGTCGCCTGACCCCGTTGCACAGTCTCAACAATGACAGCATCGCACAAGCCTTTGCCACTGAAGCGGTCCGTCTGCAGCAATACCTCACCAGCCAGCGGATTCTCGCGCGCAACCAAGCCATCACGGCTCGCATCCTGGCCCACCCGGAGGCGACCCCGGCAATCCGCAGCCACTGCATCAACACCGACACGCTACAGTTCGTCACCCTCGACCTGGGCGAATGTGCGAAGAAAACCGGGCTGAAGACGCTGCCTCGCGATATCGGCGGCGAAGCGCTGTTCCTCAACCTCATGGCGGTTGCGCCCCCCAGCATTCAGTTTGCCGACGATGATCTGCGCCATAGCCATGATCTGACACGGATCCGCAACGCCCTGTATGGTCTGGGCGCCACGGCGTTGCTCGGCGGCCTGGTCGCCACGGCCACCCTGCTCTACGAAGGTTACGCGGTCAACCAGGAAGCTGAACAATTGCGCCAGGAAGCCGCCTTGGCCACCCGGCGTTACGAGGAAATCGTCAAGACGTTCCCGCCGATACCAACCAGCAACGAAACACTCCGACGGGTCATCGACCGCTATGTCGAACTTGAAAAGCGGAGCACGTCACCGAATGGCCTGTACGGAGAAATCAGCCGGGCGTTACAGGCCACGCCGACCATCGAACTCGATGAAATCGACTGGCTGACTGGCGGCACCGACCCCGGCACAAAGCCAGGCAATGCGGCGCAACCGGCAACGGCCGCCATTCCGGCCGACAGTGAAGCGGCGATCGTGCGGGGCGCCATTCGCCTCGGCAACAACGCCAATCCGCGCCAGATGCTGGCCGTCTTCGATCAATTCATTGCGGCCCTGAAAACCAACCCCAATCTGCAGATCGCCGTCCAGAAGCGGCCGTTCGACATCGAGCCCGGCAAGACGCTCAAGAACGAGGACACCAGCGTCGAAGACCGGAAACCACGTTCTTTCTCCCTCCAGATCACCCGGAGGATCGGATCATGAAATTTGCCCAGGCTGACTTTCGCAAGATCCAGATCAGCGCCCTCGCCTGCATCGTCCTGATCGTCGCCGGCGCCGGCGGCGTCTACTTCGCACACACCGTCGCCAAGGCGGCACGCGCGGACCGCACGCTGGCGCAGAACCAGCGCAATGACATCGACAACAAACTCAAGCGGGTCCGCAACGAAGAAACTGAAATCAAGGAAAAATCCGCGCTTTTCCACCGCATCAGCGCCCAAGGCATCATCGGGGAAGAACAACGCCTGGAATGGATCGAACTGCTGAAAGCCGTTCGCGAGAAACGCAAGCTCATCGATCTGCGTTACGAACTCGAACCCCAACGCCCGCTGGATGGTGCGGCCGGGAGCGGCTTTTCGTTCTTCGTCAGTCCCATGCGTGTCCATCTCGAATTGCTGCACGAAGAAGATCTGACGCGCTTTCTCGACGACCTGCGCGGACAGGCCAAGGCACTGATCCAGCCGCGCAACTGCCTTCTCTCCCGCCAGGCCAGCGACCGTTCCAGCGCAATGGCCGCCCCCCACCTGTTCGCCGAATGCCGGATCGACTGGATCACGCTACGCGAGACCCGGCCCGAGGAGAAGAAAAAATGACCCAAGGCCGCCTGCTTCGCCGCATCCCGCCCGCTGTTATTGCCGGAGTCCTCGCCGCCGGTGCGCTGGTTGCCCCGGCCCTCGCGCAGACCCAAGCGCCCTTGGGCCGCCTGTTTTTCACGCCAGAAAAAAGGCAGTTGCTCGATCGCCAACGTGATCTCAATGTTCAGGCACAGCAGGAAACACCGGAAGACCCGACGCTGACCATCAATGGGGTCGTCACCCGCAGCAGCGGCAAGCGCACGGTCTGGATCAACGGCGTCGCCCAGAACGAAAAGGATCGATCACCCGATGTAACGGTCATTCCTCAGGCCAGGAATCCGGCCCACGTTGCCGTTCAGCCGGCTCAATCCCCCGCCACCCAAGCCCGCGTGGGAGACACGGTCAATCGCAACACGGGAGAAACGACTCATCTGATCGGAAACGGATTCATCAAGCCGGATCGCGCAACCACTCAGCGCAACTAGCGGGACCATGAGGCCAGTACCGCTCCTGAACCGATCCCGACAACGTGGCGCCGCGCTGCTCGCCTTGGCGTTATTGTTGATCAGCATTCTGCTCGGCGCGTTTTTCAGTGCGATGAATTCCGGCCTGTCCAACCGCGAGCAATCGGCCAGCGACGCATTGACCGAAGCGCGTGACGCCCTGGCCGGATTTGCCGCCACCTATCGCGACAGCCACGCCGGTCAGGTTTTTGGTTACCTTCCCTGCCCGGACACCGACAACGACGGAATCGCTGATCCGCCCTGCGGCACCACCGATGTCTCGGCGATCGGTCGCCTGCCTTGGAAAACACTGGGGATCCCGCCGCTGCGCGACAGTGCGGCGGAGTGTCTGTGGTACGCCGTATCCGGGCGGGCGAAGGACGACCCGAAAACGGGCACGCTCAACTGGGACACCCTTGGCCAGTTCGTCATTCAGGATGCCTCGGGCAATGACGTGTTCGGATCGACGGCCCACGCACGCCCCTTGGCCATCATTTTTTCACCACGCCCGCCTTTGAACGGACAGAACCGTCCGACAACAACCAGCGCAGCGTGCGGCGGCACGAACGTGGTCACCGACTATCTCGAACTCCTCGACGGCAACTGGGCTACCGTCAACTTCACCGGAGACCTTTTCATCCGCGTGGCCAATGCCGACAGCCAGCGCGCTGGCACCAGCAACGACCGCGCCCTGTGGGTCGAGAATCGCGACGTTTTCGACCGCGTCAAGCGACGGAGCGATTTCAAGGAAGACATCGATACCCTGATGAACGATTTGGCGACTTACTTGAACAACCTCGCGCCAGCGAGCCTGCCGACGGCCTCCGGCGGCAACAAGGGCATCGACAACGTGATCGCCGGCTATCTCGCGGCCAACCCGTCACTGCCCACACGGAAAAGAAAGGTCTTGGACAACTGGCAGGACAACCTCCTCTATGCCGGCGGCCCCACCGGGTTCACTTATACGATCAGCGTCAACGGTCTGGCCAATACTTGTCGCGCCCTGCTGTTCTTCGGCGGCGAACGCACCTCGACACAAACCCGCAGCACGGTCGCCGAGCGGGCCGACCCGACGATGTATCTCGAAGGCACCAACGCCGCCACCTTCCCGGCCAGCGGGGCCTACACCGGCGCCGCGGAATACGTCATCCCCAGCGACCAGGTCAGCAAGGCCAGTACCGACATTGTCCGCTGCATCAACGGGCTGGGCGCGGGCTCTGCCTCGTTCAACACGCCCACGGATTTTTCCCAATTCGTCGCGGCCGGCAGCGGCGTATCCACGGATACCTCGACCCCGACCGCGCCGGTCCTGACACTCGCCGATGCCGCCGGAACCGCCGGCGCCTGTTTCTGGTTTCCGGGCGCCATTCCGCTGGCCGGGAAAACCGTCCGGGCCTACTACGATTTCCAGTTCCTCTATGCGGACACCTATGCGCTGGGCGACACCGTCCTCGACCGCGGCAACGGTTTTACGCTGCAAATGCTGCGCAGTGACATCGGCGCCCCCAACCTCTGCGGCAGCGAATACAATCTCGGCGCCCTCGGGACCACCGACATGTGGGGGTCACGTTCCTACATCATCGAGACCGATGTGTTCGAAAGCAGCAGCAGAGACGACCCGACCGAGAATCACACGGCCATCCACGCCAATGGCAGCCTGACGCATCTGGCTGGCACCTTGAGTACCGCCTGTGACGGCACCACCAGCGGCTGTCGCCACGCGCCCGCCAACACTTTTGAGGAATCTCCGGTAACGCTCGCCCATAACCAGCGCGTTGAAATCCATTCGGGATGCAACTCGACCTGCACCAGTTGCAATCCTGCCAGCCACACCGCCCCCAATACGTATGCGCGCATCACGGTTTGGGTGGACTGCACGACCTGCACCGATGTTGCCATCGACATCGATCGGACGACACACGTTCCGACCATCCAGCGCTGCCGAGACGTCAGCGCGCCGGAGTTGAACTCGTTCTTTTTTGGTTTCACCAGCGGTTTCAAATCAGGAACCTTGCCCGGCGCGGCCCCTGCGCAAGGCGTCAGAATCCGCAATTTCACGCTACGAAGTGATTGAATCCGCTATAGTTGCTCAAACCATCCTCGTTCACCATGCCTCGTCTCCTCTCCCACCCCCGCGGCTTTACGATCGTTGAACTCACCGTCGTGCTGGTGATCGTCTCGCTGATCCTTGGCGGACTCATGCTATCGCTGACCGCCACCCGGGACGTTGCCAGTTTGCGCGATACGCAGCGACAACTGACCGAGATCAAGGACGCACTGCTCGGTTTTTCCGCGGCCAACGGACGCCTGCCCTGCCCGGCATCAGGCACCTCCAATGGCTTGGAGAGTTTCTGTACCAACGACACGGGCGGCTGCGGCGCCCTCATCATTCCACCGACGCCCATGCCCGGCCACGGCCGGTGCTCCAATCCCTTCGACGGATTTTTACCCGCTGTCACGCTGGGGCTGTCCGGACTCGATGCGAATGGCTATGCACTGGACAGTTGGGGCACCCCGGCAAGCCGCTTTCGTTACGCACTTGCCGACGGCACCATCAATGGCATCACGCATCCCTTTTCGGCTGCCAGCGGCATGAAAAATGCCACCATGGCATCAATATCGGTAACGACGCCGCTGTTGTCGGTCTGCTCAGCTGCGGATGGCATTTCCGGTGGTACCTGTACGGCGGCAACCATGCTGACGAATTCGGCCGTCGCGATCATTTTCTCCCCCGGAAGCAATGCCATGACCGGAGGAGCCGGCGCGGATGAAGCGGCCAATCTTGATGGTGACGCGGTCTTTGTCAGCCACCCGACGACGACCGCCGGGGCGGCCGGCGGCGAGTTCGATGATCTTGTCCTTTGGATTTCACCGAACCTCTTGTTCAACCGCCTGATCGCGGCCGGCAAGCTTCCCTGAGCCTGAACACGACTTCTGTTGACCCTCTCTCCGGATTGGAGTCAAATCTGCACTGACTTCAATGACAGTGTCAGGATCGCCATGAGCGAACCATGCAGCTTTCTGGACAGTTTCCGCAACGCCGGCGTCCTGCCGACGGACTCTGCCGAGGTTCGCCTGCAAAAATCGCTGCTGATTTTTGCCACCGGACTGATCTGTATCGCGTCGATGCTCTGGTTGCTGATCTACTGGCAACTGGGGCCTCAATTTTCATCGACCATTCCCTTTGTCTATCAGTTGTTGCTCAGCGGCAACCTGGCCATCTACCTGAAGACCCGGAATTTCGACAATTTCCGTCTGATCCAGCTCTCACTCTTCCTGTTCATGCCATTTGTCGCTCAATGGAGCATGGGCACGTTCATTTCCGCCAGCGGCGTCAGTCTCTGGGGACTGCTGGCACCGGTCGGCGCCGTTCTCTTCATCGGCGCGCGCGAATCGCTGGCCTGGTTCATCGCCTACATTTTTCTGACCATTCTTTCCGGTACCTTTGATTTCCTGCTGGCGGATTCGGCCATGCCTCAGCCATACAAGGTTCCGGCGCACACAACGGCGTTCTTTTTCGCGCTCAATTTCATCGCGGTCTCTACCATCGTCTATCTCCTGCTCCGGCACTCGACGATCGAGAAGCGCAAGGCGCAGGACCGACTCGTCGAAACCAATGCCCAACTTCAGATCGAGCAGGAACGTTCCGAACGTCTGCTGCTCAACATTCTGCCCGGCCCCATCGCGGAGCGACTGAAAAACAGCAGTCAAACCATCGCCGATGGTTTCGCCGATGTTTCGGTCATGTTCGTCGACATCGTCAATTTCACCAAAGTCGCCGAGGGCCTGAATCCGCAACAGGTTTTTTCGATGCTCAACCGGATTTTCTCGTCTTTCGACGAACTGGCGGAAAGGTACGGGCTGGAAAAAATCAAGACCATCGGCGATGCCTACATGGTCGCCGGCGGGTTGAACGACCAACGCAGCGACTATTCCGATGCCCTGGTCGATATGGCGTTGGAGATGCGTGATTTGCTGCGAACCGACTTCCACGTCAACCAGATGCATCTGGAAGTTCGCATCGGTATCGGCACCGGCCCGGTCGTCGCCGGCGTCGTCGGCAAGAAGAAATTCATTTACGACCTCTGGGGCGACACGGTCAACATCGCCAGCCGCATCACCAGCGAGGGCGTTCCCGGCATGGTACAGGTCGACGAAGCCACCTATCGCCGGCTACAGAGCCGCTTCGACTTCCACGAACCCCAAACCATCTACCTCAAGGGCAAAGGACACATGGTGGTTTATCGCGCGATCGGACGAAAAGCCACCACGGCTGAATGATCGAGCGATACTAGACGTTGGCTCAGCCGTCCGGAAATTCACAGGCGCCTGCCTCACCACGGCATGAGATCGCCGTCCGATCAATGCGCGCAGATCTTGTCCGATTGCGTGTTGAAGCCGCTGTCGGTCGCCACAAATTTGCCCTTGGCCTCGAGCAGATCGATCAACTGCTCCGCGGTCATGCCTTCGGCGCTACAGGTGTGAAAACGGGCATCGTCGCCAAAATGCCGGACAACGGCTTCACGCAGGCTTTGCTTGGTGAAACTGCCGCCCTGCTCCAGCATGAAATGCATGACTTCGTGGCCATGGATCGAATTGCGCATCGCGATTTCCTTGTGTGAAAGAGCGGTGATTCTAGCCGTGAAGCGCGTCCGCATTCGCTGATCTGCATCAAATCCGGAAATTCGAGGATCGCCTCGGCAACAGGTAAAATGGCGCCCATGCTGATCCTAGGAATCGAATCGTCTTGCGACGAAACCGGTGTCGCGCTCTACGACACAGAAAGCGCACGTCTGCTGGCGCACGCGCTGCACACCCAGATCCTGATGCATCGGGACTATGGCGGCGTTGTTCCGGAACTCGCGTCGCGCGACCACATCCGGCGCACCGTTCCGCTATTACGCAAGGTCATGGACGAGAGTGGGCACTCGCTCGATGACATTGATGCCGTCGCCTACACGCAAGGCCCCGGGTTGGCGGGCGCCTTACTGGTTGGCGCCGCTTTCGCTGAAGGGCTCGCCACGTCGCTCGGCATCCCCGTGGTGCCCGTCCATCACCTGGAAGGCCACCTGCTCTCGCCCTTGCTATCGTGCCGCCCGCCGACTTTCCCGTTCATTGCGCTGCTGGTTTCCGGCGGACATAGCCAGCTGATGCGCGTCACCGGCGTCGGCGAATACGCCTTGCTCGGCGAGACGCTCGACGATGCCGCGGGCGAGGCCTTCGACAAAACCGCCAAACTGCTCAGGTTGCCTTACCCCGGGGGCGCAGCGCTCTCAGACCTCGCCCAACGGGGACGTCCCGACGTCGTCAGGTTTCCCCGCCCGATGCTGCACTCCGGCGATTTCGATTTCAGCTTCAGCGGTCTGAAAACCGCCGTGCTCACGAAAGTCCGCGAGATCGGAGAACCCGACGAACAACAGCGCGCCGACATTGCACGGGGATTCCAGGACGCGATCGTCGAGGTTCTGGTCAAAAAATCGATGCGCGCCGTCAAGGAAAGCGGGCTCACGCAACTCGTCGTCGCGGGGGGCGTCGGCGCCAATCGGGAACTACGCCGACAACTCGACGCTCGCGCCGCGAAAGCAAAGATTTCGGTGTTCTACCCGGAACTGGAATTCTGTACCGACAATGGCGCGATGATCGCACTGGCTGGCGCGCTGCGCTTCCAGGCCGGCAAGTCGATCAAACCCGCCGGCGCCTTTGCTGTCCGGCCACGCTGGCCGCTGGCCGAATTGACTAACTGAACGCCTGATCAGGCTTTTTTCTTGCTGCCGATCTTGGGCTCGGTCCCTGCCATCAGGCGTTGCAGGTTTGCCCAGTGCTTGCCAATCAGGACGATCGCGATGATGGCGACTGCCCACAGGGAAGTATCTCGCCCCCACATCAGAAACGCGTAAAGCGGCGCAGCAAACGCAGCGACCAGCGCCGCCAGAGAAGAATAGCGCGAGGCAAAAGCCACCAGCAACCAGGTCGCCAGCGTCGCCAGACCGAGCATCGGGTCAAGCGCCAACAGAATGCCGGCGGCAGTTGCCACGCCCTTGCCGCCCTTGAAACGCAGGAATACCGGGTAAATGTGGCCGAGGAATACAGCCAAAGAAACGAGAACCACGAACGAAGCACCGAGACCGATCGGACTGCCATACACCTGCGCGAGAATGACTGCCAGCGCCCCCTTGGCACTGTCGCCCACCAGCGTCACCAACGCGGCCTGCTTGTTGCCACTGCGCAGCACGTTTGTTGCCCCAGGATTTTTTGAGCCATAGCTGCGCGGATCGGCCAATCCGAACAAGCGGCTGGAAAGGATGGCAAACGGCACAGAGCCGAGCAGATAAGCGGCCATGACAGCCAGCACGATGATCTGATAGTTGGACATGGGTGAGTTTTCGAGTAGTCAGCAAGCTGCTTGGTTTAGAATGCCGGTGATCCCTGACACCGCAGGCAATGTGCCCGCTCCGAATATTACACCGACCCACTGCATTCCCGCATGGACATCATTTTCATCGACGACCTTCGCATCTCGACGCTGATCGGGATTTATCCTCGAGAGCAGGCGATACCGCAGACCATTGAAGTCTCGTTGCAGATCGGCACGTCGACCGTCGGCGCGGGCGCCAGCGACGACATTCACGACACGATCGATTACGCCGCGGTCGTGGACCGCCTGCGCAACGATCTGGCAACGCGGCATTTCCATCTGCTGGAAAAACTGGCTGAACACATTGCCAATCTGCTGCTCACGGATTTCGGCGCGCGCTGGGTGCGCATCTCGATCGCCAAGATCGGCGTCATGCGCAACATCCGCCGCGCCGGTGTCATCATCGAGCGGGGTGAGCGGGACTAAGCCTGGGCTATACAGCCGCCGACAAGGCGCCGAGGTATTGCTTGGAAACTTCGACCTCCGCCACGTGGCGATCGGGGCTCAGCACACGGCGAGACTGATGTGGAAGTTCGTAGTAGACCCATCGCGGCAAGCCGTCGAGAATCTCAATAAAAAAATCGCCCAGCCGTCCTTCCCGGTTTCGTACCCTCGCATCAGCGCCAAAGACCAGCAGGACCGCATTCGACTCATC
The DNA here is from genome assembly GCA_964448995.1 of uncultured Propionivibrio sp. GTDB lineage: Bacteria > Pseudomonadota > Gammaproteobacteria > Burkholderiales > Rhodocyclaceae > Propionivibrio. The sequence continues at coordinate 9,836 of CAYUYI010000046.1, forward strand.
CTGCAACTCAACGGCATCGCGTGCGGCATTGATGACATGCTTGTACGTCCTTGCGCCGACCTGAAAAACCTTGATGATGGCAGACATTTCGCTCTCCTGTTCCACCGTCCTAAAACACCGGCTCGTGGACAAAATAACGGATGCTGTCGAAAAAGGTTGAGCGGGCACTACTTCGCCGTAACCTCCACAATTTTTGGCTCAAGTACGCGCAACAGATCGTGAGGATGAACGCCGACCAGAAATCCGCGACGACCACCGTTGATGTAGATCAACGGCAAATCGAGAATGCTTTTTTCGATATAAATCGGCATTTTCTTTTTGGTTCCGAACGGGCTGGTCCCACCGACCAGATAGCCGGTGTGCCGGTTGGCCACCTCGGGCTTGCACGGCTCGACTTTCTTGCGGTCAATCTGGCGCGCCAGTTCTTTGGTGGACACCTTGCGATCACCATGCATCAGCACGATTAATGGCACGCCCGTTTCATCTTCCATCACCAGCGTCTTCACGACGGCGTGCTCATCGATATTCAATTCACGCGCCGACACTTTCGTTCCGCCATGCGCCTCGTACTCGTAAAGATGGGATGAGTGCGCAATGCGCTGTTGGCGAAGAAATCGGGTGGCAGGCGTTTCCGGGGCGTTGATAGATTTCATGTCGAAGCCGGTGAAAATCCAGACGATCAGAATAACAGAGACGGATAGAAGCAGCACAGCGCTCGTATCCCACCTCCTCTTTCCGTCACTTTCGCCGGTCGGGATGACAAAGCAGCACTCGCACCGTACCATGAGGTTTTTCACCAAACAGACGAGTCCACGCATGAAAGAGACGAAGCCAATCCTGGCAAACGGAAAACCGATCGGCAACGGTACCCTTCCCATCGTGATTACCCCACTGGTGGGCAAAACCCAGGCCGCCATCCTGGATGAAGTGGCAGCAATCATCCCAAAGGCCCCGGACCTGCTCGAATGGCGCATCGATTTCTTCGAGGCAATCGGCAACACCCAGGCAGTCATCGAAACGGCGCTGGCGATTCGCGCGGCTTCAAAAGGCATCCCGGTTCTGCTCACGCGGCGCAATGCCAGCGAAGGCGGCCAGCCACTGACCATCGCTGAGCCCGCCGTCGTCGCCATGTATACCGCGGCGTGCCAGGCCAAGTGCGTCGAACTGATTGACTACGAACTGTCGAACGCCCCCAGCGATCTCCAGCACCTCCGCGACGTTTCCAGCGCCAATGGCGTTGGCATGATCATGTCTTACCACAACTTCCAGATGACCCCGGACGCGGCGACACTCGACAAGAAATTCGCCACCGCGGCCCAACTCGGCGCCGATGTCGCCAAGGTCGCTGTCATGCCACAAAGCGATCGCGATGTACTCGAACTGCTGGCCGCAACCAGCCG
>CAYUYI010000047.1:0-10992 GCA_964448995.1 uncultured Propionivibrio sp.
TCGGCCCCATGCCCGGTCCGCCGCCGCCGTGCGGGATGGCGAAGGTCTTGTGCAGGTTCATGTGGCTGACGTCGGCGCCGATGTGGCCCGGCGAGGTCAGGCCGACCTGCGCATTGAGGTTGGCGCCGTCCATGTATACCTGACCGCCGTGGGCATGAACGATCGCGCAGATGTCCTTGATCGCTTCCTCGAAGACGCCGTGCGTTGAGGGGTAGGTGATCATCAGGCAGGCGAGGTTGGCAGCATGCTGTTCGGCCTTGGCTTTCAGGTCGGCGACGTCGACGTTGCCGTTCTCGTCGCAGTTCACCACGACGATCTCCAGCCCGCACATCTGCGCGGTGGCCGGGTTGGTGCCGTGCGCCGATTTCGGGATCAGGCAGATGTTGCGATGGCTCTCGCCACGGCTGGCGTGGTAGCGGCGGATGGCGACGATGCCGGCGTATTCGCCCTGCGCGCCGGAGTTCGACTGCAGGCTGACGGCGTCGAAGCCGGTGATCGTCTTGAGCCAGCTTTCGAGGCTGCGGATCATGTCCATGTAACCCCGCGCCTGATCGAGCGGCGCGAAGGGGTGGAGGTTGGCAAATTCCGGCCAGGAAATCGGGATCATCTCGCTGGTGGCGTTGAGTTTCATCGTGCACGAGCCGAGCGAGATCATCGAGTGGTCGAGCGCGAGATCCTTGTTTTGCAGGCGCTTCAGGTAGCGCAGCATTTCGTGTTCGGTGTGGTAGCGGTTGAATACGGGGTGCGTGAGGATCGCGTCGGTGCGGCGCAGGCTGGCGGGGAGCAGCGCTTCCTGCTCGTTGCGGCGGGCGTCAAGCGCGTCGAGATTGGGCGGGAAGCCGACCGTCAGCGTGATCAGCCCGACGATATCATCGCGGGTGGTGGTTTCGTTGAACGAGAAGCCGAGCACGCCGTCGGCAACCTGGCGCAGGTTGTAGCCGCCGGCCAGCGCGCCCTGATAGACGAGCGTGGCATGGTCACCGAAGTCGACCCAGAGCGTATCGAAGGCGTGCGTGGTCAGCACGTCGATTCCGGCATCGATCAGGGCGTTGGCAAACAGGGTGGTCAGGCGATGGATGCGTTCGGCGATCGTGCGCAGGCCCTGCGGCCCGTGATAGACGGCGTACAGGCCGGCCAGGTTGGCAAGCAACACCTGCGAGGTGCAGATGTTCGAGTTGGCCTTCTCGCGGCGGATGTGCTGTTCGCGCGTTTGCAGCGCCATGCGCAGCGCCCGGTTGCCGCGGGCATCGACCGACACGCCGATGATGCGGCCCGGCACCGAGCGCTTGTGCTCGTCACGCGTGGCGAAGAAGGCGGCGTGCGGACCGCCGAAGCCCATCGGGATGCCGAAGCGCTGCGTCGAACCGAGCGCGATGTCGGCGCCCATCTCGCCCGGCGACTTGAGCAGGACCAGCGCCATCAGATCGGCGGCGACGGCGGTGATGCCGCCCTGCGCCTTGACGGCGGCGATCGGGTCGGTGAGGTCGGCCACTTCGCCGGTGTCACCCGGATACTGGAACAACGCGCCAAACACTTCCTGCTGCGTGGCGTCTTCCGGCGCACCGAAGACCAGTTCGAAGCCGAAATAGCCGGCGCGGGTTTTCAGCACGTCGATGGTCTGCGGGTAGCAGGTTTCGTCGACGAAGAAGCGGTTCGAGGCCGATTTGCTGATGCGCCGGGCCATCGTCATCGCTTCGGCGGCGGCGGTGGCTTCGTCGAGCAGCGAGGCGTTGGCGAGTTCGAGGCCAGTGAGGTCGATGACCATTTGCTGGTAGTTGAGCAGGGCTTCCAGCCGGCCTTGTGCGATTTCGGCCTGATACGGCGTGTAGGCCGTGTACCAGCCCGGATTCTCCAGTACGTTGCGCTGGATCACGGCGGGCATGCGCGTGGCGGCGTAACCCATGCCGATCAGGGATTTGTTGAGCTTGTTCTTGCCGGCGATGGCTTTCAGCGCGGCGAGCGCCTCGGCTTCCGGCCGGGGCTCGGCCAGCGCCAGTGGCTCGGGCAGACGGATCGCGGCCGGGACGGTCTGGTCGATCAATGCCTCCAGACTCGGCGCACCGATGGTGCCGAGCATGGCCGCGATGTCGTCGGGCGAAGGGCCGATGTGGCGGGCGATGAATTCGTCGCGCTGCTCGAGCGCGGAGAGAGACTGAGTGTTTGGCATGGCTGGCGTGGTGGCTGAAAGGTTGCCGGAACTGCGCGTGGAGATTGATTCTGCGCAGGGGGTGTCTGGAAAGGCGCGTGGATATTGGTCTGCCGGCATGGGTTGCCGGGAATGACCGTTTGACGCGCCTTTCAGGCAGGAGTGCTACTCAGCGCAAGCGGCGTAGGCGGCAGCGTCGAGCAGGCCGTCGACATCGGCGGCGTTGGCTGGCTTGAGCTTGAACAGCCAGGCGGCGTAGGCGTCTTGATTGATCAACTCCGGCGTGGCCGGAACGGCGGCATTGACTTCGACCACCGTGCCGGCGATCGGCGCGTAGACGTCGGAGGCGGCCTTGACCGATTCGACCACGGCGGCTTCCTGTTCGGCGGCGAGCGACTTGCCGACGTCCGGCAGTTCGACGAAAACGAGGTCGCCGAGCAGTTCCTGCGCGTGGTCGGTGATCCCGACGGTGACCGTGCCGTCAGCTTCGACGCGCACCCATTCGTGGCTCTTGGTGTACTTGAGGTTGGCGGGGATGTTCATGGGAAGGCTCCTGGTGGGATGGGTTAAATGAGGGGTTTGCCGTTGCGGACAAAGCAGGGTTTGACGATCTTGGCGGCGAGTTGCTTGTCGCGGATTTCGACCCTGACCGTCTCGCCGATGGCAACGCCCTGCGGCAGGCGCGCAAGGGCGATGGATTGCTGCAATGTCGGTGAAAAAGTGCCGCTGGTGATTTCGCCGTCGCCGTGTGCGGTAATGACCTTCTGGTGCGCGCGCAACACGCCTTTGTCGAGCAGTACGAGGCCGAGGAACTGTTTCTGTTGCGGCTGGGCGAGCAGCGCGGCCTTGCCGACAAAGTCGCGGTCGGTGTTGAGGTCGATGGTCCAGGTGAGGCCGGCATCGAGCGGCGAAACCGTTTCGTCCATGTCTTGCCCGTAGAGATTCATGCCCGCTTCGAGGCGCAACGTGTCGCGGGCGCCAAGGCCGATCGGTTTGACGCCCACGTCGAGCAGCTTCTGCCAGAAATTCTCGGCCTGGCTCGCTGGCAACGTGATCTCGAAACCGGTTTCGCCTGTGTAGCCGGTGGTGGCGATGAAAGTGTCGCCGACGTTGGCCGAGTAGAAAGGTTTCAAGGCTTCCGTGACCGCGCGCGATTCGGGCAGCACCTGCCAGACCTTGGATTTTGCATTGGGCCCCTGCACGGCGATGATTGCCAGGTCACGGCGCGGGGTGACCGCGACGTCCAACTGCCAGGCCGCTACACGAACCATCATCCAGGCCAGATCCTTCTCGGCGGTGCCGGCGTTGATGACCATGCGGTACTGGCCGTCGCCGACGAAATAGACGATCAGGTCGTCGACCACGCCGCCGGTTTCATTGAGCATCGCGCTGTAGAGTGCCTTGCCGGGTTCCTTGAGCTTGTCGATATTGTTGGCGATCAGGCGCAGCAGGAAGGTCTTGGCGTCGGGGCCGGCGATATCGACGGCGCACATGTGCGAGACGTCGAACATGCCGCAGTCACGGCGCACGGCATGGTGCTCCTCGATCTGCGAACCATAGTGCAACGGCATGTCCCAGCCGCCGAAATCGACCATCTTGGCGCCGAGCCGGCGATGGGTCTCGTTGAGGATAGTTTTCTGTGTCATTTCAATCCCTTGCTTGAAAGGTGCCAAGTCGCGGAAACAAAAAAAGGGCGAACTCGTCTCGAGTTCACCCCTCTGTCCTTGGTACCTGAGAGATTGCCACGGTCACTGCTTCATCGCCGTGTTGCCCCATCGGTGGGCGTCTGCATTCGGCGCCGCTCTCCAGAGTTCAATTCACGAACGGTCCTTTTGCCTGAGCGTTTCCGGGTGGATTGCGCCTTCGGCGGCGGGGGATGTGCTTGGCACAGTTGGCCGCTCTCTCCCGTTCGCCGGCGAACTATAACGCGACGAAGCCGGTGGCGGCAAGCCGGCCGCGATGCCATGATCTGGCGTGAGGGCAAATCAAGAATGGCTGGTCGTGGTTGATTCGTTGCCGGGCGCTGACACGGCAACAATGGCACGTGGCATGCGTTATGCAGGACAAAGTCCGCCACACCGGATGGGGGATCGAGCCGGGCGTTCGATCAACGGCGCAATCGCTTGTCTGGTGAGGGTTTTCCGGGAGGAATGCCATGCGCAACATCACGTTGACCCGCGACGACAGCATCGAAACCGTCCTGCCATTGGTTGAGGAAGCCATGGAAACCGGCGATATTTGCCGGATCAACCATATCGATTACCTGGGGCCGCTCGGGATTGCCGCGCTGGCATTGCTGACGATGGCCGATTGTCTGATGGATTCACGCACCGGCAGACTGTTTCGGCCGCACCCCGGCTTTCTGCTGATCGGTGTGGATGATTCGGGCCAAGCCCGGATCATCCATTGACCATGCACGGCTAACGCGCCGCGCCGGTCAACTGAAACGCCGCCCAATAGAACGGGTGGGCGAATTTCTTGCGCGTATCGAGCTGTGCCTGGCGCAAGGCTTCTCGCTTGTCCGACTGCCTGAGGTTGTCGTAAAAGCGCGTCATCAAAAACGACGTCGCCTGGTCATCCACTTGCCAGAGACTGGCGACGATGGTCGAAGCGCCGGCATACATGAATCCGCGTGTCAGCCCCACCACGTCGTCGCCATTGGCAACTTTTCCGAGACCGGTTTCGCACGCGCTGAGGGTAACGAGGTCGGCATCCAGCTTGATCGAATAGAGCTTGTCGACGGTCAGACGACCGTCGCTGGCGCCATCACGCGCCAGCAATAGGGCCGATTGGAGCGGGGCGTCAGCGTTGAACTGCCCGTGCGTGGCGAAATGGAGGTAGCGAAATTCTCCGCCATATTGCCGGAAGGCCGTTTCGTTGGCTTCCTTGCGCAGCAGGGCTCTGGATTGCGGCCGGTTCCGGGTGACTGCAATGGCTTCGGCTTGAGCGAATTCCAGGTCGTATTTTGGATTGCCGAGGTCGGGGTTGCCGAAGGCCAGCAACGCGCCTTGTTTGGTCGGCGAGGCTGAACGCAGATATTTCAGCACGCTGGCGCTGGGTAGCATGCGCAGGCTGTAGCGATCGAGGAGATCGCGCTGCCCGTCGTTCAATGCCGCGAACGGCAGATAATGCAGCGGACCGTGGGCGACGATGAGTAGTTTCAGGGTCGCAATCTGCGCGCTCAGCGGGGCGAAGAGTTGATCATGGAGTTGCCGGGAGAGCGTCCGAAAATGATCGCTGCGGGTGTTTTCGATCTGCTGGCGAAATTGCCGGATCGTCTCGATCAGATGCACGCCGTCCAGCCGAACGGCTTTGAGTTCGCTGCGGGTGAGGATGAAAGCGATCAGGTCCGGTGCGTCGAAATAGAATTCGATCAGTGTTTCATCAGGCGGCAGCAGCGACTGGATTTCGACGGCTGGCAGAGAAGAAACGCTGACCAGCGAGGCCAGTTGTGGCGATTCATGGCCGAGCTGTTCTCGTGCTTCGCTGGCGATGGCGCGCGTTTGCTGCTTCTCGCCGTCGGCGCCTTGGGTCCGGAATGCGGCCTCAGCCGTATTGGCTTTTGCCAGCAGTTCACGAACTCTGGTTGGGTCCCCGCTATTGATGGCGAAATCCTGTTTTTCGGCCAGCATGTCGACGAGCGCACGCGCTTTCGAGCGTTCAACGTATTCGAAGGCGGAAATGAGCTGCTGGTCAGCGAGCAGCGCTGAGACCAGTTGCCGATAAACAGCTTGTTTGTCGCCGACGAAACCGATCTTGCTGGTTTCGGTGTTGATGGTCGAGCGCTGTTGTTCGATGACATCGACCGCCCGGCGATAGAAGTCGATGGCGCTCTTCAGATCACCTTCCTTTTCGGCGATGCGGCCACGATCGTAGAGGATATGCCAATAGATATCGCCGTTGTCACGGATTTTTGGCTTGGCCAACAAACTGTCGTATCCGGCTTTGGCTTCGGCCATGCGTCCGACTTCGAACCGGCATTTGTGTCGGAGAAATTCGGCCGGCAACATCTGGAATTCCCACAGGCTCTCGCCACGCAGTGCGCTGCCGGCGACTGCGTCGGCGAGGCTGCGCGCCAGAGCATCGAAGGCGCCTTCCTGAATTTCCATGAAGTGCAGGGCGCGTTCGTATTGGCCGAGTGAAACGTAGGTCTTGGCAAGCCAGACGTGTTTGTCGATGGCCAGCAAACCATGCGGATACGCGGTGCTGATGGACTCGAGGCGTCTGGCATGTTCGATGGCGGTGTCCTTGTCTCCGCTCAGCGCATAGGCCAGCGTGAGTACGCCGAGCGTATTGATTTCATGCCATTTCAGCAGATTCCATTGGGTGGGCTTGGCGGCTACCGCGCGCTGGGCATCGGCGATGGCTTTCTGAAAATCGCCGATGTCCATGTACGCTTCTGCGCGCATGATGTAGAGCATCTGCGTGGCATCCTGCTCGAGAGAGACGCCCGAGATGGCGGAGCCGAATTTCGCCAGCCCCATCATGAATGGACTGTTCCGCTCCATTTCTTCGACGTCCGCCATGTTGGTGTCGCCTTTGCCGATATTGATTTCGACCTGGTCAAAACACGGGAACGCCTTGTTGTATTTTTTCTGTTTGGCGAAGGCGACACACAACGGGAAGAGTTTGACGGTTTTGCTGGTGGCCATGTCGGTCACTTCTTCCTGCGCGTGTTTTTCCAGATCGCCGTAGCGAGCCGCCATCATGGCGCCGCCTTTTTTGCCTAGAAGGTCGGTCGCGCAGCCTGACATGAGGAGTGCTGCGACAAACAGAACCATCCAACGGAAGTTTCGAGGCATGGCCGCCTCCCGGCATTTGTCTGGAGCGAGAAAGGGCGTGTCGTTTTTCTTCAGCCCGCTACTGTTTTATAGACAATGATTCCGACGATGTGGGGCCATGCCTGGTTTATTCTGTGAGCAAGCATTGTCTTGTTCTGTTTTCTATGCTGTGGTTGTTGATAGTTATGGAATTAAAATCTAATAATTGTTAAATTAATATTAGTAAATATTGGTAAATATCATTTATTGGGTTTGTTGTTCTTTTTTGTGTTGAGTGTCGGCCAATCTTTTGGAGCCATCATGCGAAAACTTGACCGGACTGATATCGAAATTCTTTCGATTCTCCAGGCGGATGGGAAAACGACGAACGTTGCCTTGTCGAAGCAGATCAATCTGAGTGCGACGCCGTGCCTTGAGCGGGTCAAGGCACTGGAAGGCGAGGGATTCATCTCGGGCTACTCCGCCAATCTATCCGCCTCGCTCTTGGGGCTCGGCCTGACTGTTTTCATCGAAATTCTGCTCGATCGAACGTCTGAAGATGCATTTCAGAACTTCCGGAAAGCCATTCTGGATATCCCGCAAATACAGGAATGTCATATGGTGGCCGGTGGCTTCGATTATTTGTTGAAAGTTCGTGTGCCCGACATGGCCGCCTACCGGAATTTCCTTGGCTATGTGCTTTCTCAGGTGCCGGGAATCAGGGAGACGCACAGCTATCCCGTCATGGAGGAAATCAAGGATACCCCGTCGATCAGCCTTGACCACCTGCGCGCCTAGCGGTCATCGCTTGGGGTTGAAGAAGGAGTTCTGACATGTCTCAACAGCTCTATCGTTTGCGCAACAGGATTCATGATTACTACCGCCGCGAGGAATCGCTGTGCGTGATCGAACTGATACATGAGTATCAGAAGCGCTCCCCCAATCGCGGGCGGGTTGCCGCAAACGCCCGTGAACTAGTCACCGCGGTTCGTTCGCAGCGTGAAGGAGCGACCGGGGTCGATCACCTGATGCATGAGTTTTCATTGTCGAGTGAGGAGGGGGTGGCGCTCATGTGCGTCGCGGAAGCCTTGCTCAGAATTCCGGATTCGGCGACGGCGGATCGATTGATTCGCGACAAGTTGTCAAAAGGCGCTTGGGAGTCTCATCTCGGGAGTGGCAATTCCATGTTTGTCAGCGCGGCGACCTGGGGGCTGATGATTACGGGAAAACTGGTTGCGACCCGAAGCGACGAGGCGTTGGGCAATGCGCTGGTTCGGTTGGTGGCGCGTTGCGGTGAGCCGGTGATACGTAAAGGAACCGAATTGGCGATGCAGTTGTTGGGCCGACAGTTCGTCATGGGAGAAAGCATCGGCACGGCGATCGAACGCAGCAAACTCAACGAAGCTCGCGGATATACCCACAGCTTCGACATGCTGGGGGAGGCCGCTCTGACGAATGACGATGCCGAACGTTTCTTTCAGTCCTATCGCCATGCCATCGAAGTGATCGGACGGGTGAGCCGCGGACGGGGTGTTGTGTCCGGTCCTGGCATTTCGGTCAAACTTTCCGCGCTTCATCCGCGCTATACGCGGATCAAGAAGGATCGGGTTCTCGACGAACTATTCCCAAAACTGCTGACCCTGGCGAAGCTGGCCCGGGAATACGATATTTCGTTGAATATCGACGCTGAAGAGGCGGACCGGCTGGATCTTTCTCTCGATCTGCTCGAGTTGCTGGTCAAGAGTCCTGAGACAGCGGACTGGAACGGTCTCGGCTTCGTGGTTCAGGCTTACCAGAAACGCGCATGCGCAGTCATCGACTATCTGGTGGCACTGGCCCGTTCATCCCGGCGCAGTCTGATGATCCGCCTCGTCAAAGGCGCCTACTGGGATACGGAAATCAAGCGTGCTCAAGTTGAGGGGCTGATCGGCTACCCGGTATTTACAAGAAAATTTCACTCCGATCTGTGTTATCTCGTTTGCGCCGGGAAGATGCTGGATGCCAGTGATGTAATTTATTCGCAATTCGCAACGCACAACGCCCATACGCTTGCATCGGTGAGCGAACAGGCCGCTGATCGAAAAATCAAGAAATTCGAATTCCAGTGTCTGCATGGAATGGGCGAAACACTCTATAACAACGTAATAGACAACCCGAAATTCGCCAAGCCGTGTCGGATCTATGCGCCGGTTGGCAGCTATGAAAAACTTCTGCCGTATCTGGTCAGGCGTCTTCTGGAAAATGGATCGAACAGTTCCTTTGTTAATCAACTCGTTGACGAAAATATCTCGGTCGATGCTTTGCTCGCCGATCCGCTGACACAGGCCCTGCAGGTCAAGGGCGAGGGGCACCCGAAAATTCCCTTGCCGCAGAATCTGTTTGGCACCGAAAGGGAAAATTCACGCGGCGTTGATTTTTCTGATGAAAGAACATTGCTGGATTTTGAGACCGCGCTGGCGGCGCTGCAGTCCCAGTCTTGGGAAACAGGGCCGCTGATCGCCGGCCGCGAGATTGCGGTCAGGGAACGCGTGCCGGTGTTTAATCCGGCAAACCGTCTCGACTGTGTTGGATACGTTTCTGCGGCGACGGCCCAGGAGGTCTCGTGGGCTTTGGATACGGCCGTTTCTTTTTCGTCCGTGTGGTTTGGCGTTGATGTCGAAAAGCGTGCTGAAATCCTGCGGCAGATGGCGAGTCTTCTGGAGAAAAACCAGGCGGCTTTGGCCAGTCTGTGCATCCGTGAAGCGGGGAAGACCCGCGCGAACGCCATTGCCGAGATCCGCGAGGCCGTGGATTTTTGCCACTATTACGCGCGCCAGATTTCCTCGTGCCGGCTTCCGGCGGCGCGTCGAGGACCGGTTGTCTGCATCAGTCCGTGGAATTTCCCTCTGGCGATCTTTGTCGGCCAGATCGCGGCGGCCCTCGTCTCCGGTCATACCGTCGTTGCCAAGCCCGCCGGGCAAACACCGCTCATCGCCGGTTTTGCCGTTCGCCTGTTTCACGCGGCAGGTATTCCCCCCGCAGCGCTCCAGTTGCTACCCGGGCGAGGGGAGGTGATCGGTGCGCCATTAGTCGGCGATCCGCGGATTTCTGCCGTGATTTTCACCGGGTCGCTGCCCGTCGCGCGGCAGATTCATCGGGTGATCGCTTCTCACCCCGGGAATGTCGTTCTTGTAGCCGAGACGGGCGGTATGAACGCCATGGTGGTTGACTCTTCGGCGCACCTTCAACAGGTTGTTCAGGATGTGATTTCTTCGGCCTTCGATAGTGCCGGGCAACGCTGCTCTGCGCTGAGAATTCTTTGCGTCCAGGAGGAAATTGCGGAGCGGCTTCTTGAGATGTTGAAAAAAGCCATGCTGGAATTGGCGGTGGGTGATCCGGGCAAGATCGACGTCGATATCGGTCCGGTGATCAGCGGCGAGGCGAGGAAACGGCTGCAAACGCATGTCGATGCTTTTGCTGCCAGGCAGCGGCTGTATTTCAAGATGCCGACGCCGCCGAATGCTGGCGACGGACATTTCGTGCTGCCCACCGTACTGGAAATCGACGCGCCGGGTGATTTGAGCGAGGAAGTTTTTGGCCCGGTATTGCATGTTCTCCGGTTCTCGCGACGCAATCTTGGCAATCTTATCGATGCCATCAATGCGGGGGGATTTGGCCTGACTTTCGGGATTCAGAGCCGGATCGAAGAAACGATCGGTTTCGCTTCCAGTCGGATCAAGGCCGGCAATATCTACGTCAACCGCAACATGGTCGGTGCGGTCGTCGGCGTGCAGCCTTTCGGCGGTGAGGGCAAATCGGGAACCGGACCCAAGGCGGGCGGGCCGCTGTATCTGCCTCGCCTGATGGACAGCCCCGAATACACGCTCGGCGATGAAGCGGCAGAAAGAGCGGATGGCTGCATAGCGGATCATCTGGCGCAGTTGTCCGCGTGGGCCCTTCAGCGTGGAAGAACAGACCTTTCTCGTCGATGTCACGACGATGGCGTGAAGAGTCTGGCCGGGCGCACGACAAAACTTGTCGGGCCGACCGGGGAGGCAAATCAGCTGACGTTCCTGCCGCGCGGGCTGGTCTGGTGCCGGGCAGACA
>CAYUYI010000048.1:0-10977 GCA_964448995.1 uncultured Propionivibrio sp.
GGATAGCCGTACACCATGTGGATCAAGCCGCTTTCGGTACACACCGTCCCGGTCGCACTGGGACTGTTGGTCGCCGTGCCGCCGCCCCCGGGGCAGGTGGCCGCATCGGCCACACCGCCGCGCGACAAGGTGGTGGCGTGAATCAGCGCCGAGGCCGCCGAGACGCTGCCGCGCGCGGCCTGCAACTTGGCGATGCGCGCATCGCGCTGCAGGCTGGTGAACCGCGGCAACGCCACCGCCGCCAGAATGCCGAGGATGATGACCACGACAATCAGCTCGATCAACGTGAAGCCGCCTTGCACCGAATTCGTTTTTGTCATACCCCTCATAACGGCCCCTCGCCTGGTTCCTTTAATCATACGCCCTCCCTTCGCCGCGTCACGGTACTTTTCCACACTTTTACCTCCATTATTCTCATCGTCTCATTCTCGCGCGTCATCGACTCGACGCAAGGCCACCCCCGCCAGTCGCCCCGCCGCACCGGCGCTTTCCAAACCGCGCGCCAACCTGAAACGCGCCTCGCGGCCGGAACGAAAGCGGTAGGCCAATTCCTGCCGCGACCGGTCGAAATACCAGACGCCTCCCTGTTCCGGCGGGGTGTCGAGTTCGCCGAGATAACCCGCTGGTTGGCGAGCCACCCAACGCAGCGGATTGCGGCTCTCCGGCAACTTGCCACCCCAGGCTTCGCGATGCGCCAGCCAATCCAGCAGCTCGACCCGCAATGCCGCGATCTCGGCTTGCACCGCGGCGTCTTCGACATCCTCGCGCGCCCGTTCGAGCGCACCCAGCAATATCACCGCCAACACGCCGATCAGTCCGACGAGCAGGGCGAATTCATACTTGCGCGGCCGGCTCCCGTCCATGCCCCGCTCAGCGCTTGATCGCCACCTTGCCGAGATCCCACATCGGCAGGAAGATGCCCAGCGCCAAAATCAGTACCAAAATGCCAAGCATCACGATCAGGATCGGCTCGATTTGCTGGCTCAGTGTTTTGAGTTCGTACTCGACCTCCTGACGATACATGTCGCCGACTTCTTCCATCATGTCGTCGACGGCCCCCGATTCTTCGCCAACGGCGACCATCTGCATGACGATCGGGGTGAAGATGCCGGACGTGATCGTGGCACGCAACAAGCTTTCACCACGCTCGACGTTCTCGCGCATGCCTTCGACACAGCGCGCCACATAGACGTTATCGACGGTCTGCGCGGAGTTGGAGAGCGCCTGCATCACCGGCACGCCGCTGCGCGTGCCCAGCGCAAAGGCACGGGCGAAGCGCGACAAGGCCGCCTTGTGCAGAATTTTCCCGGCAATCGGAATCTTGAGCGAGAACCGGTCCCAGAGATATTGCCCGGCGGCGGTACCGCGCCAGGCGCGAAATCCGACCACCAGGCTCACAGCGCCCACCAGCAGCGCCGGCCACCAGTTGATCATGAATTCGGAGAATCCCAGCAACAGGCGCGTCATCAGCGGCAGTTGCGCACCGAAGCCGGCAAACACCTTGGCGAACGCCGGAATGACGAAGAGATTGACAACGACGATGGCAACCACCATCGCGATCACCACGAACATCGGATAACGCAGGGCCGACTTGACCTGCTCGCGCATGAAACGCTCGAATTCCATGTGTTCGAAGAGCCGGTAGAACACTTCTTCGAGCAGGCCGGTCGACTCGCCGACACGGATCATCGACAGGTAGAACGGCGAAAACACCCGCGGATGCCGCGCCAGCGCCTGCGACAGTTCGCGCCCGGCCTCGAGACTTTCTCGCACTTCGCCAATCACCCGCTTCATCTCGGGATTGATCGCTGCTTCCTGCAATCCGTTGAGCGCCCGCATGATCGGCACGCCAGACTTGAGCAAGGTGTGCATCTGGCGGCTGAAGAGCAGCAGATCGATATGCGAAACATGCTGGCGGAACAGCGAGAACCCGGCGCCAGAAGTCTTGGCCGCCTTGCCCTTCGTTTCGCGAATATCGACAGGCGTTACCCCCTGCCCGCGCAGCAGATCCGCCACCGCCCCCTGCCCCGCGCCTTCCAGCACCCCTTCGACGAGTTGGCCGGAAGCATTGCGGGCTTTGTAGGCGTAAGTCGGCACGCTCAATCCTCGAACTGATTACTGATGCGCATGGCTTCGTCGATCGTCGTCCGGCCCTTGATGACCAGCCGGACGGCGTCGCGGCGCAGGGTTTCGCCAGCCATCTGCCGACGTGCAGCCTGCACGAAGACGCCGGAATCGTCGCTGTTGATCGCCTCGACCACGTCATTGGTCATTTCCAGCATCTCGAACACGCCGGTTCGGCCGCTGTAGCCGGTTCCGCCACAGTGCGCGCAGCCACGACCACGGTAATACTTGCGCTGGTCGACCGTGTCGCCCAATTCGTAGCGCAACCATTCATGCTCGTGCGGCGCGGGCGTGTGCGGTTCGCTGCAGTTCTCGCAGATGACGCGAACGAGCCGCTGAGCCAGCACAAGTTGCAGCGACAAAGCCACCATGTAACGCGGTACGCCCATGTCGAGCAGGCGGATCGGCGTCGAAATAACGTCGTTGGTATGCAGCGTCGAGAGCACCATGTGCCCGGTAATGGCCGCACGCATGCCGATCTCGGCGGTCGTCTGGTCGCGCATTTCGCCGACGAGCACAATATCCGGGTCCTGGCGCAAGGCGGAACGCAACACCCGCTCGAAGGAAAGATCGATCTTTTCGTGCACCTGCACCTGATTGATGCCTGGCAGCCGATATTCGACCGGGTCTTCGACGGTGATGATTTTTTTCTCGGTGGTATTGAGTTCGGCGAGCGCGGCATACAGGGTGGTCGTCTTGCCGCTGCCGGTCGGCCCGGTCACCAGCACCATGCCGCTCGGGCGGCGCACCGCATGGCGCAAGCGCTCGAGCACGCGCGGCGGCATGTTGAGCCGGTCGAGGCCGAGAAGGCCCGTGTTCTGGTTGAGCAGACGCATGACCACCGATTCGCCGAATTGCGTCGGCATGGTGGAGATCCGCACGTCGATCGGCGTGTTGCGCACCTTGATGGCGAAGCGCCCGTCCTGCGGCAGCCGTTTTTCGGAAATATCGAGACCGGACATCAACTTGAGGCGCAATGACAACGCCGAAGCGATCTTGGAATCGGCCTCCATCTGCACGTGCAAGACACCATCGATGCGAAAACGCACGCGCAGGTTACTGGCCTGCGGTTCGATATGGATGTCCGATGCGCGCGAACGCATGGCTTCCTCGAACACCGTTTGCAGGAGCTTGACGACCGGCGCCTCCTCGGCTCCCGTCGCTGTCCCGAGCAGATCGCCGAATTCGACCGGGATGTCGCCGAGATCGGCGGTCAGTTCCTTGGCCAGGCCGCTGATTTCTTCCGTACGGCGATAGACGCGATCGATCAGCGCCAGGACCTGGCTTTCGGCCACGACGGCGATTTCGATGTCGCGGCGGAGCAGCCGCAGAATGTCGTCGTAGGCCTGCAAGTCGGTCGGATCGACAAAACCCACACGCAGGCGCCCGTTCACCTCCTCCAGCACGACCGCGCGGTAGCGGCGAGCCTGCGCCTCGGGCAGCAGGTTGATGAGTTCCGGCTTTGGATTGAAATGCTTGAGATCGACAAAGGGCGCCTGTAACTGGCGCGCCAGCGCTTGCGAAATTGCTTCTTCCGTAACAAAGCTGCTTTCGACGACAATACGCCCGAGCTTACGGCCGCTGCGCTTTTGTTCGTCAAGCGCGAACTTCAGTTGTTCCTCGGTCAACAGGCCTTGCTGGATAAGCAGGTCGCCGAGGCGAATTTTTTCCGGGCGAGCCATGGAAAGCTCCAGTAATTTTTTAGGTTATCTCTCTAATTCGCTGATTTTAGCTAATTTTGCAAAAAACAAAAGAGTTTCTCCGGAGTCTCACGTGACCGCTGTCGTTTTGTATCAACCCGAAATTCCGCCGAATACCGGCAATATCATCCGCCTGTGCGCCAATACCGGCAGCGAACTTCATCTCGTCGAGCCGCTCGGATTCCCGTGGGAAGACAAAAAACTCAAGCGTGCCGGCCTCGATTACCACGAGTTTGTCCGTGTCGTGCGACACAAAAGCTGGGAAGACTGCCAGGCCGCGCTGGCGGGTCGGCGCTTCTTCGCACTCACGACCAAGGGAGGAAACCGCTACGATTCACAGGCATTTCGCGGCGACGACGTCTTCGTTTTCGGCCGCGAAACCAGTGGCCTGCCGCCGGAGGTGATGGCGGGCTTTCCGGAAAGTCACCGGCTCAGGTTGCCGATGCTCCCCGGCCAACGCAGTATCAACCTTTCCAACGCCGTCGCCGTGATGGTTTTCGAGGCGTGGCGGCAGCAGGGGTTTCCCGAGGGAATCTAGCGAAAAAACTGAACTACGGCGGGCACGGCGCAAAACAAGACCTGAGGTGAGTTCGTGCGTACCGCCGGGCAAGCCTGACGAACAACAGAAACGCTAGCTTTTCGGCCGCGTTCGCCGTGCCGCCACGATGAATGGCCGTTACAGCGACTCAATCTTCGGATCGCGGCTCAGCAACTGCTCGACCGCGTCCAGCGCTGGCATATCCTGATACAGGACCGCATTGACCGCCTGCGTGATCGGCATGTCGATGCCCATCGCGTTGGCCAGATGCGCCACCTCGCGGGCCGTGCTCACGCCTTCGGCCACGTGACCAAGGTCGATAAGGATCTGCGGCAGTTTCTTTCCAGCCGCCAGCGCTAATCCAACCTGACGGTTACGCGACAGGTCTCCGGTGCAGGTCAGCACCAGATCCCCCATGCCGGCAAGCCCCATGAATGTTTCAGCGCGGCCGCCGAGTGCCACGCCAAGCCGTGCGATTTCGGCCAATCCGCGCGTGATCAACCCGGCTCGCGAGTTATAGCCAAAACCCAAACCATCGCAGATGCCGGCTGCGATGGCCATGACGTTCTTGACCGCGCCGCCGATTTCGGCGCCCGGCAGGTCGTCATTGGCATAGATGCGCAAGCGCGGACTGTGCAACTCAACGGCCATCTGCCGAGCAAATTCACCGTCGTTCGCGGCCAGTGTGACAGCGGTCGGCAGACCGCGTGCAACCTCCTCGGCGAAACTCGGCCCGGTCAACACGCCGTAACGTGCCCCCTCGCCAAGCTCTTCGGCAACAATCTGATGCGGCAGTTTGGCGGTTTGCGCCTCCAGCCCCTTGCATACCCAGAGCAACGGCGGCAACGGCAATCGAGCGTCGCGCAGGCGGTGCAGGGTGGAGCGGAAACCGATCAGCGGCGTCGCCAGAAGCAGGAGATCGGCATCGGCCACCGCGATATCGATGTCATCCTCGATCCGCAACGACTCCGGAAAAGGAAACCCAGGCAGAAAACGCGTGTTTTGGCGCGTTTCCCGCATGATCCGCGTTACGTCACTGTCACGCGTCCACAAGACAACGCGATGCCGGCTGCAAAAGGCAATGGCCAGCGCCGTTCCCCAGGCACCGGCACCGACCACGGCAATATTCAAACTCAGATTCCCCAGACCTGATTGGCGCGCACGAAGCCGGACTGGCCGTCACGATGACGTACCTTGACCCACCCACCGGGAATCACTTCAAGAAAATCGAGCGACACCTTCTTGTCCGCCTCAAACACCAAGCTCGCACCATCCTCGGGCTTCTGGCGAACCTCGGCACGTGCGGCAGTCACGATCACCGTGCGCCGCTCGGCCAAATGCTTTTTCTCGATCCAGGCAAGCCCGCCTTCGGCGTCGCGAACCTTCGACCACCCCTCGAGATTGACCACCAGTTCCACCGGCGTATCGCGCTTGATGACGAAAAGCTTGGCCCCCCGCAAGGAAGGCGCGTCGTAGAGCACCGCAACCGTGTCGACGGTGCGATAGTCCATTGCCAGCACCGGCCAGGCCAGCGCCGATGCCACCCCCATGATCAGCAGGATCAGCCCACGTTTCATCGCAACACCTCCGGCACAGTCGGCGGGATTACTGGATCGTCGCGCCCTCGGTCGCCGTCGCCTGCTCCTGCGCCTCCTGCTGGCGGGCAGCATAAAGCGCCTCAAAGTTCACCGGTTGCAGAACGACCGGCGCGAAACCGCCGCGCGAAACCGATTCCGAAACCACTTCACGCGCATACGGGAAGAGGATGTTCGGACAAGCCACCGACAGCAGCGGCTCAAGGTTTTCTTCGGGCACGTTGCGCACGCGGAAGATACCGGCTTGGCCGACCTCAACCAGAAATACGGTTTTTTCGCCAATCTTGGCCGTCACCGTCACCGTCAGCGTCACCTCGAAGGCATCTTCGGCCAGGCGCTGTACCCCCGTCTGCAGTTGCAACCCTACTTCCGGGCTTTCGCTCTCGAGATAGATCGCCGGCGCGTTAGGCACTTCCAGCGACAGATCCTTGATGTAGAGCTTTTCGATGGCAAACAGCGGCGCTTCTTGTTCAGTCATGATGAATTCTTTTCTTGGTAAGTAAATGGAAAGAGTGTCAGTACCACACCAGCATCAGATCGACTCGCCCGCCAGCAGCGGAGCGAGTTTTCCGGCCTGATCGAGCGCGATCAGGTCGTCACAACCACCCACGTGCGTCTCGCCGATAAAAATTTGCGGTACCGTGCGGCGCGAAGTGCGCGCCATCATGGCATCGCGCTGAACCGGGTCAAGGTCGATGCGAATTTTTTCGATCTCCGTAACGCCACGCGCCCGCAGCAGCTGTTCGGCCCGGATGCAGTAGGGACAAACTGCGGTCGAGTACATCAGCACATGCGGCGGGGCGCTCACTTTTTCGCCCCTTTACGCAGCGGCATGCCGGCTGCACGCCACGCCGCCACGCCCCCTTCGAGGTTGTGAACCCGTGTAAATCCGAGCCCTTCGAGTTTTTTGCACGCTTCAGCCGACCGCGCACCACTCTGACAGATCAGGATGACCGGCGTGGCCTTGTTCCGCTCCAGATCGCCGAGACGCTGTTCGAGCTGCCCCAAGGGAATATTGCGCGATTCAGGCAGGTGACCTTCGACATACTCCGACGGTTCGCGAACATCGATGACGACCGCATCTTCCCGATTGATCAGCATCGTCGCCTGCGTCGCATTGACCGAGTGCTTGTTGTCGGGACGACGCAGCGAAAAAAAGAGCAACAGGCTGCCGCTAACGGCCGCCGACAGCATCAGCATGTAGTTTTGCTGAATGAATTCCATGTGTTGTTGAATGAATTCCAAGAAATACGCTCCGGAAAGGGATCAAAGAAACAGGGCAGGTGAAACGCCGCGACGACTCAGCCGCAGAAGACCTCGCGCATCATGCCGATCAGTTGCAAGGTTCGCTTGTCGCCGATTCGGTAATACACCCGATTGGCGTCCTTGCGCGTCACCAGCACATCTTTCTCCCGCAAAATTGCAAGGTGCTGAGAAATATTGCTCTGCGACGTACCAACGACATCGACGATTTCCTGGACACAGGCTTCCCCGTCACCGACCACACACAGGATTTTCAGGCGCAACGGATGCGCAATCGACTTGAGCGCACGCGCGGCCAATTCGATATGCTCCTGCTTGTCGATAAGGCTGATTTTGGTCTGGTTCGTCACAATGCCCGACCCTCGTTAAACAAGGGGATTCATTATAGAATAATTCCCGTTTCGGGGGGCGCCCCCAAGGCAGCACATGAATCGACCCATCCATCACCTCTCTCCGCCACCCGACCTCGGCCCTTTTTCTGCCCACAACGTATCGGCGACGTGCCGAGGCGTCGTGCTCGCCCTGACATTGGCAACCTCGCTATTGTCTGCGACAACACTCCACGCGGCGACTCCACGGGCCAAATCGCCCACGCACCCGCCCCAACCCACTCACAGCGAAGTCGCCGAAAAGCGGGGTGACCTCAAGGAGCTGCGTGACCAGATCGAATCACTGCGCAAGGAAGTCACGGAAACGGAGAGCAAACGCGCCAGCGCAACCGATCAGCTCAAAGGCGTCGAACAGGAAATTTCCGTCACACAGCGAGACTTGCATGTCCTGTCGACGCAACGCAGCAAAATCCAGGAAACGCTCAAGGACTTGTCGCTGCAGTCTCGCGAACTGGAAAGCCGTCTTACCCACCAGCAATCGCAACTCGAAAAACTCGTTTACCGGCAGTACCTCCGCGGCAATCCCGACGCCTTGCAGATCATGCTCAACGGCGACGACCCAAACCAGGTGGCGCGCGACCTGCATTACCTTTCCTCAATCGGCAAGGCGCGCAGCCTACTCGTGCATGAAATAGAGGCGACGCTGCAGCGCAAGCAGCACCTGGCCGCTGCTGCCAAGGAACGTGGCGAGGCGCTCGCCACCGTCGAAGCAAAACAGAAGGAACAACACGAAAAACTCGTTGCCCAACGCGAGCAGCGCAAGGCAATGTTGGGCAAGATTTCCGCGAAAATCGCCGAACAGCGCCGCGAAATCGGCAACCTGCAACGTGACGAGAAACGGTTGACCCAACTGATCGACCGCTTGGTAAAGATCATTGCGACCAAACCGGTGCCGCGCAAGGAATCTCGCCCCACGACGCAACCGCGTCCTGAAGCGGGCAAGCCCAGCGGCCCGGAACTGGTCAATGAGAATACGCCCGGGGCTTCGTCCGGTAACCGTTTCGAGCAACTGCGCGGCAGCCTGCATTTGCCGGTACGAGGCACGGTGACCAACCGCTTTGGTGCCGCTCGGCAGGAAGGCAGTACCTGGAAAGGGCTCTTTATTCGGGCCGCAACCGGCGCGGAAGTACGAGCCATTGCGGCAGGAAGGGTGGTTTTTGCTGACTGGATGCGTGGATTCGGCAACCTGATCATCGTCGACCATGGCGGCAGCTATCTGTCGGTCTATGGCAACAATGACGCCCTGCTAAAACAGGTCGGCGACCCCCTGCGCGGTGGCGAGGTGATTGCCGCCGCGGGGAACAGCGGTGGCAATCCGGAATCCGGTTTATACTTTGAACTGCGCCACAATGGCCAGCCGCTCGACCCCTTGCGGTGGGTCAGCCTCAAATGACATAGCACTGGAGTCGAATTGATGGGTAAGTTGAAACAAGCCGGTCTGCTTTGCGCCGGGATGCTCGGTGGCATTCTCATCAGCCTGCAGATCTCTGCCCTGGCCGAGAAGGAAGCGCGGACCAGCCTGCCGATCGAGGAACTACGCACCTTCGCCGAAGTCTTCAATGCGATCAAGCAGGGTTACGTTGAGCCCATCGAGGACAAAAAACTGATCACGCACGCCATCAGCGGCATGCTCTCCAATCTCGACCCGCACTCAGCCTATCTCGACGCCGACGCCTACAAGGATTTGCAGGTTGGAACGCAAGGCGAATTCGGCGGACTCGGGATCGAAGTCGGCATGGAAGACGGTCTCGTCAAGGTCATCTCGCCGATCGAGGACACCCCGGCCGACCGGGCCGGCATCAAGTCCGGTGATTTGATCTTCAAGCTCGACGATACGTTGGTCAAGGGCCTAACGCTGTCCGATGCGGTCAAAAAAATGCGTGGCAAGCCAAAAACCCAGATCAAGCTATCAATCCTGCGCAAGGGCGAAACCAAGCCACTTGAAATCACGCTGACGCGCGAAGTCATCAAGGTACAGAGCGTCAAGTCGAAACTCGTCGAAGAAGGCTACGGTTACCTGCGCATCACCTCTTTCCAGGAAAACACGGCGCCGTCGATCGTCAAGCATCTTGGCGACCTCTACAAACCCGGACAACTCAAGGGGCTCGTGCTTGATCTGCGCAACGATCCGGGCGGCCTCCTCAACTCTGCCGTTGGCGTTTCCGCCGCCTTCCTGCCGCCCAAAACGCTCGTTACCTCGACGGACGGCCGCACACCGGATGCCAAGCATCTCTTTTATGCCACGCCCGAAGACTACTTGCGTGGCTCCCGCGAGGATTTTCTCAAGGCGCTGCCCCCGGAAGCGCGCAAGGTTCCGATGGTGGTCCTGATCAACGGCGGTTCGGCATCTGCCTCGGAGATTGTCGCCGGCGCACTGCAGGATCACAAACGCGCCGTGGTCATGGGCACGACGAGTTTCGGCAAGGGCTCCGTACAAACCGTATTGCCGCTGCCCGGCAACACGGCGATCAAGCTGACAACAGCCCGCTACTTCACGCCGTCGGGGCGCTCGATCCAGGCCAAGGGCATCGTGCCGGACATCGTCGTTGAAGAATCGGCCAACGGCACCTCGTCGGCTCGCCTGCGCGAGGCTGATCTCGAAAACCATCTCGAGAACAACAAGGACTCGGGCAAGGAAGCCGCGCCGGCAGCCAAGCCCCAGAGCAAATCCCCCTCCTCCAAGCCAAAATCGACAGCCCCGGGCAAGGACGAAGAGGAAGCGAGCGAACCGCCCTTGCGGGAACTGGCCTCAAAGAAAGATTATCAGCTCAATCAGGCGCTGAACCTGCTCAAGGGCCTGCAAATCATGCAAAGCAAGCCGAGTTCCTGATTTTTCTTCGTTCCGGGAGTCTGCGATGAAACGTCCATCGGCCAATCAGCTTCGGATACCGGCCCCGATCCGGAAAGCGCGGACGATTCATTTCGCGGAGATGCCTCCCGGACAAGTGCCGGAGGCAGCCGATTTCCTCGGCGGGCTCACCGGACTGGAAATCGCGCCGAACCCGGAGCAGCACAGCATTGATGTTGCCTACGACCTGCACGACCACTCTCTTGAAGAACTGGAAGAGATTCTGGTCGATAAGGGGTTTCATCTCGATTGCACGCTGCTCACCAAAATGATCCGGGCACTCTACTATTACGTTGAGGAAACGGAACTGCACAATCTGGAAGCGCCTGAACGCCTGCTCAAGAAATCCCAGAACGAAGCCTACATCCAGGCTTGGGAGCGTCATCCACACGGCGACCATGATGACACGCCCCCAGAATGGCGCGAATACAAATAGATCAGCCGGCGCACTCGCGACGGCAGGCCCTCCCTGTCCGTCAAAAACGCTAGTCATCGCGGCCGAGCCGTCAGCAGAACGCGC
>CAYUYI010000049.1:0-5313 GCA_964448995.1 uncultured Propionivibrio sp.
ATCAGCGGCATCGACAATCCGGTCCTCGACCGCGACTTTCCGCTCGAAGTCGGCAGGTTGCGCGAGGATGTCGACCTGATCCGCAGCGCCAGCAGCCCGTTCAATCTCGTCGACTTTCTTGCCGGACTGCAGACGCCCGTCTTCTTTGGTTCCGGGATCAACAACTTCGGGGTGCAGGAAATCCTGCAAGCCTTGCTCGACTGGGCACCGGCGCCCCAATCGCGGGATGCCGGCACCCGCATGGTGCAACCGGCCGAAGCGCCCTTCACGGGCTTCGTGTTCAAGATTCAGGCCAACATGGACCCGAAACATCGCGACCGGATCGCTTTTTTCCGCGTCTGTTCCGGCCGCTACTCTTCCGGCATGAAAGTCCGGCATGTGCGCATGGATCGCGAGATGAAGCTGGCCAACGCATTGACTTTCATGGCCAACGAACGCGTGCTGATGGAAGACGCTGTCGCCGGCGACATCATCGGCATCCACAATCACGGCCAGCTGCACATCGGCGACACGCTGACCGAAGGCGAAACGCTGGGATTCAAGGGCATTCCGTATTTCTCGCCCGAACTCTTCCGGATGGCACGCCTGCGTGACCCGCTCAAGAGCAAGCAGTTGCAGAAAGGCTTGCAGGAACTCGGTGAAGAAGGCGCCATCCAGGTCTTCGAAAACCTCGCGACCGGCGCGCTGCTGCTCGGTGCCGTAGGCACACTGCAGTTCGAAGTCGTCGCCCAGCGCCTGCAAACGGAATACAAAGTCGATGCCATCTTCGAGCCGGCCGATATCCATACGGCACGCTGGCTGACTTTCCCCGACGAAACGACACGCAAGAACTTCGAACGCGAGCAGCAACATCGCATGGCCCGGGACGTCGATGGCAATATCGTTTATCTCGCCAGCACGCGCTACAACCTCGACGTCACGCGCGAGAAGTGGACCAAGGTCGGCTTTCACGATTCGCGCGAACACGGGCAAAAGGTCGGCTGACACGAAATTTCGAGGGCGATCGCGAGCTGTCCGGTGCGACGAGTCCCGGCCTCGCCGCCGCTTGACGTACAATATGCCCTGCTTTCCATCGGCGACGCGCTCGCCAGCCGTCAGGCCCTCGCCTTCATGACTCCGCGCATCTTTTTCTTCGACATCGACAACACGCTGCTCGACCACCGTACGCTCAGCATCCCGGCATCTGCGCTGCAAGCGATCGGGCAACTCAAGCAAGCCGGACACACTATCGTCGTTGCTACCGGTCGCAGCTATGGACACGCCCGACCGTTCATCGAACAGGTCGATCCGGATTATGTCATCACCCAGAACGGCGCCCGCATCCTCCAGGGCGACCGGGAAATCCTCTCGATTCCCCTCGCTCGCAACGCCCTGATCAGGCTGTTTGACTGGATGCAAGCCCAAGGGCTTCCTTACGGCGCCAATCAGGGGGCAACGGGTTTTCTCAGCCACGCCGTTCCCCATGCAATCGAACCGTTGCAAACGGTCGACATGCCGTATCAGACGGACGACCCCTTCTATCTGCACGGTCCGGTCCATCAAGCCTGGCTGTTCTTCGACGAAAGTCTGGACAAGGCCATGATGCCGGAAATACTTGATCGTTTCCCCGATTTTGAACTGGTACGCTGGCACACGACCGGCGTCGACGTCATGCCGCGCGGCGTCAACAAATGGACGGGCTGCCAGTGGATCCTGCAGCGAACCGGTTTCACGCCCGCGCAGGCCATCGCATTCGGGGACGGCCTCAACGACATTCAGATGCTGCAAGGTGTCGGCCTCGGCGTCGCCATGGACAACGGCCATCCGCAACTCAAGGCCGTGGCCGACCATGTCGCGCCGGCATTGCATCTCGATGGCGTCGCCGTCATGCTTTCACGACTCGCCCGTGCCAATCACTTTCACGTTATCGGAGACTGAACATGTCCTTCCTGTTGCGCGGCGTTATTCCTCCCGTTCCCACCATTCTCGGCGCAGACGGTCGCTTCGATCCGCATGGCATGGGGCGTCTCATCGACCGCCTCGTTGCCTCAGACGTCAATGGTTTCCTCTTTCTCGGCAGCGCCGGCGAATTCGCTCAACTGTCGAACCCGGCACGCAAGCAAATCGCCGAGTTCTGCGTCGCGCGCGTCGCTGGACGCAAACCGGTGATTATCGGCACCGCCTCCTGCGCCACCGAAGAAGTCATCGAGCTATCCAAGCACGCTGGCGACAGCGGCGCCGACGCGGTCATGGTCGTCAATCCCTACTATTCACAACTGACCGACGAACGCATCGATGCGCACTATCGCAAGATCGCCGATAACTCACCCTTGCCGGTCCTGCTCTACAATTTCCCCGCGCTGACCGGACAGGATTTATCGATCGAACTGGTCACCCGACTGGCACAGACGTGTCCGAACATTGTCGGCATCAAGGACACCGTCGATTGCATGAGCCATATCCGGCGCATGATTCTGGAAGTGAAGGCGGCCCGCCCGGATTTTCTCGTCTTCTGCGGTTACGACGAATACTTGCTCGACACGCTCTTGGTCGGCGGCGACGGCGGCATCCCGGCGACCTCGAATTTCGCGCCGGAAGTCACCTGCGGCATCTACCAGGCATTCTGTAGCGGCGACCTGAACGCGGCCCAAAAGCAGTTGCAGCGACTGGCTATCCTTTCGCGCATGTACTCGATGGACCGTCCGTTCACCGGACTGATCAAAGAAGCGATCCGTCTGTGTGGCCTCGACATCTCCACGGCGCTGGCAGCGCCCGCATCGCCTCCCGACGCAGCACTGATCAAGCAGGTCCAGACTCTTTTGCTACGAGCCGGACTCCTGACTTCCTGAAATCGCGCACCACGCATCCTCACTACGATATTCCGGCTCATGGTTGGCACGTTCTCACTCCTGCTTCTCTATCAACTCGCGGGCGAACTGCTGGTTCGCGCCTTTGGCTGGCCATTTCCTGGCCCGGTCATCGGCATGAGCCTGCTGTTCATCACCCTGCTGATGCGCGGCACAGTCAGCCATGAACTCCGCAGCGGAACCGGCACCTTGCTGCAACACCTGTCATTGTTGTTCGTACCGGCCGGTGCGGGCGTCATGCTGCACCTGCAACGCATCGCCGACGAATGGCTGCCGATTGCCGTGGCGCTGTTCGGCAGCACCTTCATCGGATTGGCGGTCACGGCCTTCGTGATCCGCGCCATGGCCGGCGATTCGGATACGGATCCATCATGAACACGCTGACCGAACTCTGGGCCTATCTATCCACCTCGCCGCTGCTGGGCCTCACAGCCACCCTGCTGGCCTATCAGGCAGGCCTCTGGGTGTTCAAGAACAGCGGACAGCATGCGCTGACCAATCCGGTACTGATCGCCATCCTGCTCATCGGCACTTTTCTTTGGCTGAGCGGCATTCCCTATGCGAAATATTTCGAGGGCGCACAGATCGTGCACTTCCTGCTCGGCCCGGCCACCGTCGCGCTCGCCGTACCGTTGTTCACCCAGTGGAAAAATCTCAAGCGCATGGCCTTGCCACTGATCGTGGCGCTTTTTGCCGGCTCCGCAGCTGCTGCCTTCTCGGCGATGGCTATCGCTCATGTGCTCGGCGCTTCGGCCGAGACCGTGCGTTCGCTGGCCCCGAAGTCGGTGACAACCCCCATCGCCATGGGTATCGCCGAAAAGATCGGCGGCTTGCCCTCGCTCACTGCCGTGCTCGTCGTGCTCACCGGCATCACTGGCGCCGTGTGTTTCCCGGCACTGTTCCGTCTGCTCCGGATTCGTCGACACGCCACACAGGGGTTTGCTGTCGGCCTCGCCTCGCACGGCCTCGGCACGGCACGCGCTTTCCTCGTCAGCGAGGAAATGGGGGCTTTTGCCGCATTGGCCATGGGGCTCAACGGCATTCTGACAGCGCTGCTGCTCCCGCTGCTACTACACTGAAGCGGCTCGTCGCAACGACGCCTCGGCATACAGCGCGGCCCCAACAATGCCGGCACGGTTTAGAAAACTCGCCGCAACGACGGGTGCCCGAGGACTCAATACGGGCGCAAACTTGTGCAGCTTGTCGCTGACCCCGCCCCCCAGAACGATCAGGTCCGGCCAGAGCAGTTTCTCCATCGTACACAAATAAAGGTTCAGACGTTCGCCCCAAGCCCTCCACTTGAGCTCTTTGGTTACTCGCACCGTTTCGGAGGCGTATCGCTCGGCCTCAATGCCGTTTTCCAGGAAAACATGTCCAAGCTCCGTATTCGGTAGCAGGTGGCCATCACTGAACAGCGCCGTACCGAGTCCCGTCCCGATGGTCACAATCAACACGACACCGCGATTACCCTTGCCGGCGCCAAAACGCATCTCAGCCATGCCAGCAACATCAGCATCGTTGGCGATGAAACACTCGCACCCGGTTTCAGCCGAAAAATACTCGGCCACCGACAAGCCGATGAACGATTTGTCGATATTGGCGGCAGTCCGCGCGACCCCATGCTGAATCGCCGCCGGAAACCCTATGCCAACCACCCCCTGCCATCGGTGATGCTGCAGCACCGCTTTCAGTGCGAGGGCGACAGCCGCGGGCGTTGCCGGTCGTGGCGTTTCAATCCGGTGTCGCTCCCCACACAGTTCGCCCGTCATCGTATCAACGACCGCTGACTTGATTCCGGTCCCGCCGATATCAATTCCAAGAACTTCCATGGCACGCCTTTCCGAAACGTTGCTATTTGGTACTTTACCACTCGCGATTTGCCGCAATGAACTCTCCTCTGCCCCCGGAGTCGAAACCTCATGCCCCATCCCCATACTGACGGAGGAAAACATGCTCAGCAACGCCATGACCGATAGACTGAACAAGCAAATCAGCCTTGAACAATACTCCTCGAACCTCTATCTGCAGATGAGCGCCTGGTGCGACCATCAGGGTTATACCGGCAGCGCCGCTTTTCTCAAGGAACACGCCGCCGAGGAACTGACCCACATGCACAAGTTGTTCGATTATGTTTCGGAAACCGGCGCCCTTGCCGTGCTTGGCGCGCTGAAAGCACCTCCGGCAAAGTACAAGTCCTTGGCCGAGGTCTTCAAGATCACCTACGAGCACGAACTCGGCATCACCAAGTCGATCAACGCCCTCGTCGCATCGGCCCTGGCGGAACAGGATTTTTCCACTTTCCAGTTCCTGCAGTGGTACGTCAGCGAGCAACACGAAGAAGAGCGCCTGTTCAAGAGCATTCTCGACAAGATCGAGATCATTGGCGTCGAAGGCAAGGGCATCTATTTCGTCGACAAGGAAATCCGCAAGCTCGCCGGGCAGACCTCCAGCTGACGCAAAGCCAACA
>CAYUYI010000049.1:5413-10858 GCA_964448995.1 uncultured Propionivibrio sp.
GGCTTTTACTTATCGCCGGAACCGTTGTCGGTATTGCGCTGGGCTGAGCCCGGCGCGCCGCACGAACAATCGGCGGAAGGCGGAAACATCGTTATAGCCAACCCGGGCGACAATTTGCTCAAAGCTGAGCAAAGTACTTTCGAGCAGCTCTTTGGCGTGCTCCACACGCAAATCCTGAAGGTACGCCAACGGTGGCATCCCGATCGCAGCCTGGAAGCGGCGGTGCAGCGTCCGGTAACTCACATGTAGCGCATCAGCCAACGCCTCAACCGACACCGCGGCCGCGATACGGGAAACCAGCCAGTCACTCGCCCGCTGAATGAGCGGATCGTCGAAACGCTGGCGCAACACCATGTAAGGACGCTGCGACGTTCGCGCCCGGTCGACCAGCATGATGCTCCCGACCTGACGTGCCAACGCCGCACCAAACAATCGACGCAGCACGTGCAGCGTCAGATCGGCATGCGCGGTCATCGCCCCGGCAGTCATGCAGCGTCCGCCATCAGCCAACGTCTGGTCGGCATCGAGCCGAACCGCCGGATAACGCTGACGGAAGAGATCGTGAAGCCACCACGTGGTCGTCGCCTCGATCCCGTCAAGCACGCCGGCCTCACCCAGCACGAAGGTGCCATAGCAACTCGCCGCGATCAGAGTATCGTCGGACAAGGTACGCAACCGCTCGATGACCGGTTGCCAGCCGGTCTGCACCGACTCGATCAGGGTCGCGGCATCCCCGGCAAAGAACCCTGGCAGAATCACCGCCGCATAGCCGGTCAGTGCGACCGGCATCGCTCGCGTTTCGACGCAAACCTGCGGTGAGAGCCGCACGCCCCCCCCTCGATCGACAACAGATCGAGCTGACAACCAGCGGCTTCGGGATAACGGCTGGCAATATTGACCATATCCAGCGTCAACATGACGCTGGACGGTGTGGCATCGGGCTGGGCGATCAGCGCAATTCTCATGGCAGATTCAGCATTATTTTTGTCAATTATGCCACTTGGAGCCATTCGCCTGATGAACGATCATGGCGACTCCTTTTCTGGAGACCGTCATGACCACGCCCCCCAAAACACTGCTCGACATGGCCGGCGCGACACCCGCCGCCGCCCGCTTCTCCGATGCCATTCTGCTCATCATCGATGCCCAGCGCGAGTACGTTGACGGCAGCTTGCCGCTGGCCGGCATGCACGAAGCCTTGTCCATCGGCGGAACGCTATTGCAGCGGGCACGTGACGCCGGCACGCCGGTGGTGCACGTGCTGCATCGCGGTTCCGGCCAGTTTTTCAATCCAGCCGGAACCGGCTTTCAACCGGTCGCGCCGCTGACGCCACACCCGGGCGAAACGGTCATCGAAAAGACACTGGCCAATTCTTTTGTCGGAACCGAGCTTGAAGAAGTGCTGGCGCGCAGCGGACGAAAGAATCTGATTGTCATTGGATTCATGACCCATAACTGCGTGAGTTCAACCGTTCGGGCCGCGAAGGACCGGGGGTATACGATCACCGTCGTCGCGCCGGCGACTGCGACCCGCGACCTGCCTGACGGATGTGGCGGGACCATCCCGGCCTCTGTTTTGCAAACAGCCTGTCTTGCCGGTCTCGGCGACACAATGGCGCGAATCGCCTGGCACGCGGAAGAGATCCAAGATTGACGCACCTGCCGATGGCCAGCGGGCGACGCGGCCCCGGAACGTTCAGCAGGAAATCAACCGACGCTGGCGCAAACCGAGAATCTCGTTGAGCGCCAGCGCCAGCACCACCAGCGAACCACCCATCAGCGTGGCTGCGCTCGGCACCTCGCCCCCCCAGAGCCAGGCCCAGGTCACGCCAAATACCACTTCGAGCAGGTTATACAAACTGATCTCGGCAGCGAGCAAGTCTCGCGACAGACGAACGACGATGAGGCAGGGAATAGCCAACTGAACCACGCCCAACATCGCCAGCAGGCCGATATCGTGCAGCGACGCCTGGAGTGGGCAAGCCGCCGGCAGCGTCGCCAGCGCGGAAAGCACCGCACCGATCAGTACTGAAGGCATCATGTCGTCTTCACCCCCCTCCGAGTGCGGCCGCGAAGCGACAAATTGCAGGACGATCCAGTTACTGGCCGCGGCCACGGGGACAACGCAAGCCACCAATGTTCCCGCCAGAGAAACACCGGAAAACGCCTCTCTGCCGTACATCCAGCCGATTCCGCACGCAGCCAGCAAGATGGCCAGCCAGGTCCGCAGCGGAAGTCGGTGCCCTAGAAACAGTCGGGAGAACAGCGCAGTCACCAGCGGTCCCAGCGCAATCATCACCAACACATTGGCCACGCTGGTCATCGTGATAGCCACCATGAAAGCGGTGTACATCAGCGCCCAGCAGAGGCCCGAAATCCAGACCGGCCAGCGCGCTTGCAGCAATGTCCGCCAGCCCCCCGGACCACGCATGACGGTGAGCGCAATCACCAGCGCCAAGGCATTGAAGAAACTGCGCCAGAACGTCACCTCAAAACTGCGTGCGCCATCGAGCTGACGCGTGACTACGCCGGCAATGCTCCACAGCAGCGTGGCAAGAATCATTAGGCTAACGGCGCGAGGGTGCGACATGTCGGAAACGATCAGAAAAGAGAGAAAGTATCGGGGCACACTGTGTCGACGTCAAATTCTTGCCATGCAAGAACTTTCCGGAAAATCAAAAACCCAAGCTGGCATCGATATTGCATTTCTATCGGCGTGGCAATATGGAAAGGAGCATGTCATGGAATGGGATGAAGTCTTTGTGTTGTTGGCGATTGGCTCGACCGCGCCGTATGCCATCGAGGCAACGGCCGCCTGGATGAAGACCACCTGGCGCACCTCACATCACAACAATGGTGCAAATGCTCGCGGCTAAGCATCGCTTCGGGTGCATCGACCAGTGGTCCTCAGTCAAAAAGTCGCTTCAAGGCTGGCATCGGTCTCGGGCAAGTGCTATGTTTCGGTCTCCCGACTGAAACAACCTCAGGGCGCCCCGTCGGCAGGCCGGACACAATCCGGAACCGGTCAACGGATCGTCACGGGCAAGACCAACCATTGCACGCAGGGATTGCACTCATGATGCCAGATACCGAACACGACACGGTCGCGGTGACACTCCGCCTTCAACCGGAGGTCTACGAATTTTTCTCAAAAAAAGCACGCAAGGCCGGCGTCGGGCTGGAAAGCTACCTGAATAGCACGCTCGCGATTGTGCTCGGCTGCAAAGCTTTCGAGGACATGCCTGTTTGTTCTCCGTCCAAGAGCAGCAGCAAGACCTGCTGCCAATAGAAACAACAACGGGAACGATCACCGCGCCGCAATTCAGCGGGCCCCGCGTCAATCCACTTGCACCGGACAGGCAACACGGGCGCCGGTCATCCAGTGGCCAGCGGTCGCCGCAATCTGCCCGGCGAGCGCATCAAACGCCATCTGGTAAGCCCGCACCGGTGCCCTAGCATCGTCTTGCGCGGGTGCCGGCAAAGCGACTGAGTGCCGGGTGCGACAAAGCAATCGCGCCGCACTGGCCCCATCGTTGCGCGACAGGCTCCAATCGGCATCGATCAGCGCCCGCTGCGCGGACACCACCTCGAACTGACGCACCATCACCTTGACCCGCAGCACCGGCACGCCCGCCGGCGGAATCAAGCCGCTAACATTACGCACCCCCAGCTGTCGAGTCAGCAGGATCCCAAGCGCCTCGCGCATCGCATCCGACAAGGGACTCGTCCAGCGCTCGTTTTCCAGAATGATGAAACGCTCCCCCTGCCGCACGACGATTTCCTGCCGGTCTGACAACACGGGCACTCCGACCGGCTGAATATCGATGAACAGGGGATCGCCAACGGGCGCGACAGCCCCGGCAACCACCGGCGAACGCGCCTCGGCCGGCAGCAACGAGTAATGATTGATCGCCGGGGAGGAACACGCAGCCTGCAGTAACGCAATGCCCAGGACAAGTCCAAAACGAATGAGCGGGATCATGGTGCCGTTTTCTCCAGTGTTCGGACGGAAGGAACTGACGTCGAATCATCGGCCCGCCCGCGAATCAAGGCCTCGGGATGACGCCCAAGCAAGTCTGTCAGCGTACGCAGGGAGCGGGCGCTCCGCTGCAACTCCAGCAGGGTCTGATTCAGGTTCTGCGGCAAAGGTGCATCCGGTGCCAACGCCTCATTGACCAGCCCCAGGCTCCGTTGCGTTTCCTGCAACGTGCTTCGGGTCTCCGGCAGGATGTCGCCGTTGACCTGCTTGAGTGTTTTGGTCAGATCGACCAGGCTCTCGTCGAGATGCCGGCCGATGGAATCGAAGGGGACCTGATCGAGCTTGTCGACGATGCTGGCCACCTGCTCCTGCAATCGCGAGATATCGGTTCTCAACGTCGGCACGACGAAAGGCCGGGCATTTGCGTCGAACACCGCACGTGGCGCATTCGGTACAAAATCGAACGCGATATACAGCTGTCCCGTCAGCAGGTTACCCGGCTTCGGCTGAGCACGCATGCCCCGTTCAATCAGCGCGCGCATGACCTGCGCCGGCTCTTCCGGTCGTGTGCCAGCGGTCGCCGTCAGTTTTTCGAGGACATGGCGCAAACGCCGAGGGTAAATCACCGCATCCACGATGACCGGGAAACGCTGCCGAGCGGCATCGTAATCAACGAAGATTGATGTCACCTTGCCAATGTTGATCCCGACGAATTCGACCGGTGCATCCATGGTCAGCCCGCGCAATGACTGATCGAAGCGCATGCGGACGCGCATCGGTACGCCATCCGGCTCGGCCATCGCGGCCTGCTGATTTCTGGCCAGAAGGAACTGAGCCTGTTCTGGTGCCGGCGCATCGTCGCTGCGCGGGGTCGTAAAAGCGATACCGCCGGACACCATGGTCGCCAACGACTGCGCGTTGAGTCTGAGTCCATCAGCACCCAACGACAAATCCACGCCGCTGGCATTCCAGAAGCGCGTATCGACGGTCACGAAGCGATCATTCGGTGCATGGACGAACACCTCGATCGTCACACCGTTTCCATCCGGATCGAGATGGTATGCGACCACCTGCCCAACCTGAATCCGCCGAAAATAGACCGGCGCGCCAATTTCCAGCGACCCCAGGTCCTCGGCATGCAGAATGAAGCGTCGGCCTGGTGAGCCGCTGACGACGCTCGGCGGCGCTTCCAGTCCGACAAATTTCTTCGCAGGCTCGCCGGATTCGGCCATATCCGCACCGATATAGGCACCGGAAAACATCGTATCAATCCCCGAAATGCCGCCAGCACCGATACGTGGCCGCACCGTCCAGAAGCGGGAGCCTTCGCGCGCAAAATTTTCAGCGCTCTTCTTCAAATCGACCGTCACCTCAACCGTCGCATTATCCGGGCTGAGCGCGATGGCACTCACGTTGCCAATCACAACGTCCTTATATTTGACGACCGTTTTGCCCGCTTCCAGCCC
>CAYUYI010000050.1:0-1329 GCA_964448995.1 uncultured Propionivibrio sp.
AACTCCGCGCCGCGATCCTCGCCGAGCAGACCCACCGCATCGGCACGGCACTGGCGGCAATGGCGCATCATCGTCATGTCGCCGGCACAGGCATCCTGCAAGTCTTTCAATTCCTGTGCTGTCGGGCTGCGTTGCCCGCAGAGACCGTAGTACGTGCCATGTTCCGGCTCCGCGATCAGCGGCATCACATTGTGCAGGAACGCCCCCTTGGCCTTGACGATACGGGAGACTTCCTTCAGGTGTTCGTCATTGACGCCGGGGATCATCACCGAATTGACCTTGACCAGCACGCCACGCGCCACCAGCATCTCCAACCCCTTCTGCTGCTGCGCGATGAGAATTTCGGCCGCCGCGCGACCGCGCACGCGCCGATGTTCCCAAAAAATCCACGGATAGATCTTGGCACCGACATCCGGATCAACGCAGTTGATGGTGATCGTCACATGCTCGATGTTGTACTTCACCAGTTCATCGATACACTCGGGCAAGGCCAGCCCGTTGGTCGACACACACAGCTTGATATCCGGTGCCTTCTCGGCCAGTTCGCGGAAAGTGGCGAAAGTACGCGCCGGATTGGCCAGCGGATCGCCCGGCCCGGCAATGCCAAGCACCGACAACTGTGGGATGGCCGCACCCACCGCCAGCGTCTTCTTCACCGCCTGCGCCGGCGTGAGCACCTCTGACACCACGCCGGGACGTGACTCGTTGGCACAGTCGTATTTTCGGTTGCAGTAATTGCACTGGATGTTGCACGCCGGCGCCACCGCCGCATGCATGCGCGCAAAATAGTGATGCGCCTGCTCCGAGTAACACGGATGACTCTCGACCTTGCGCCGGATATCCTCCGGCAAACCGCCCATCCGCCCGACCGACGCGCCGCACGCGCTCGCGCTGCAAACGCCCGAAGGCAGCGCGACCGGAATGCCAATGTCTGAATGCACCACGATGATCTCCGCAAGCCATGTCGAAGCTTGTGGAGCAATGGCTGTGCCAGACACATTGGCAAAGCTAACCATCTGTTAATTAGCGGTTTTATGGCGCAACAACGATGTGGCAAAACGAACAAATGGAAGCCTCCTGTCGCAATCGATACGGAGTGACGCAAAATCACAACACATCAAGCCATTACCCGGCCACAACGATACGGATTCGTTTGGTGCAAGCACACTGCGGCTATAAGATGCGCAACGGTTCAAATTTCTGCGCGCGCACATCTCCCCACGGCCTCTCATCAATAGAAAGACTTACCATGATCAGTAAACTTATACCCACCGTCGCGATTCTGGCCGCACTGGGTTCCGCTCACGCCGAGTCGAACTTGAACTTTTA